>JAAYKT010000346.1 GCA_012522255.1 Clostridiales bacterium | reverse complement strand
TTGCCCGCTGTATCGCCTCGTATTGGGAGTGGCTTATCAAAAATCTGTCAGACATCATAACATTGTACACGTAAATAACTAATTTAGCAGTCTAATCTAAGACTGTCCTAAAAAGGGGTAGCTTACACAAATAGGGAAGGTTACAATCCGAAGTCAATCTTGTAGATGAAATTAAATATCTGAATATAATTGAAACACTAAAAAATGAATTTGATGGTAAGATCTTATATTATTTTGCTCACAGAATAGAAAATCAAACAAAAATGCAAAAAATTGGAGATTTGGGTTTTATTGTAATTCAAAACGAAAAACCTTTCGAATTCTTATTTCCAGTTTTTTTTGATAATATGCCTTTCATAATATGTTCTTTTGCTTCCCCAATTTTGGATACTTTATCTAAACAATACAGTCAAATACCGGAATTTCGAATATATCGAATACCTAGATATTTGTATAATAAATATTCAATTGTCGAACAAATGATGTTTGATTCATTTAAGTTAAACTCTGCACTCAAAATAATAGATTTGAATTCTTGAAAAGTTATCAATAAATACTGAATACATTAGAACAGTTTATTATTTGTTTTAAAGTGTATTGATCAAAAACTGTTGATTTTTTTATTTTTTAATTTTTATAATAATATGAAAATTTCTATTATTGGTACAGGTTATGTTGGTTTGGTTACAGGTACTTGTTTTGCTGAATTAGGTTCAAATGTCACATGCGTTGATATTGATAAAGTGAAAATTGATAATCTTAATAAAGGAGTTATTCCAATTTACGAACCGGGTCTTGAAAAAATGGTGCAACGAAATGTTGCAGCTGGTAGATTATCTTTCACAAACGAACTTAACAAGGTTATTAACCAATCAGAGGTGCTATTTATTGCAGTTGGTACTCCTTCAGATAAAGATGGTAGTGCAGATTTAAAATACGTACTTGATGTAGCTCGGACAATCGGTCAAAATATTAACAGATATCTGGTAGTTGCTACTAAGAGTACTGTCCCAGTAGGCACATCCAAAAAGGTTAAGGATGTAATAAGTGAGGAGGTTAGAAAAAGGGGGCTAAATATTGAATTTGATGTTGCATCTAATCCTGAGTTCTTGAAGGAAGGTGATGCAATTAATGATTTCATGAAGCCTGACCGAGTGGTAGTTGGTGTTGAATCAGATAAAGCAAAAAAAATTCTTACAAGTTTATACCAACCAATGCTTTTAAATAATTTCAGAGTAATCTTTATGGATATAGCCTCTTCTGAGATGACTAAATATGCTGCTAATGCTATGCTTGCTACGCGAATAAGTTTTATGAATGACATAGCTAATTTATGTGAATTGGTGGGTGCTGATGTAAATATGGTAAGAACAGGTATTGGCTCAGATTCAAGAATTGGCAACAAATTTTTGTATCCAGGTACTGGATATGGAGGATCCTGCTTCCCTAAAGATGTCAAGGCATTGATTAAGATTGGGATTGATCATGGCTATGAATTAAATGTATTAAATGCCGTTGAATATGTTAATGATAAACAGAAATTAATTCTTTTTGAGAAATTAGTCAAACATTTCAAAGGAAACATAAAAGGTAAGAATATCGCAATTTGGGGTTTAGCTTTTAAGCCAGGGACGGATGACATTCGTGAAGCACCTGCTCTTGTAATTATTGAAAAACTACTTCAATCAGGATGTAACGTGACTGTATATGATCCGGTAGCTATGGATGAAGTAAGAAAGAAAATTCAAAATGAAATTCAATATGCTCAAGATTTATATTCTGCAACTTTAAATGCTGATGCGATTATGCACATAACTGAATGGAAAGAGTTCAGAATGCCTAATTGGGAAATTATCAAAAGATCGATGCGACCAAATCCGGTTTTGTTTGATGGGAGAAATGTGTATAGTCAATCAGATCTGGATGGTATAAAATATTATAAGATAGGATAATCAATGAAAATAACTCACAGTATAGCCTCTTTAGATTTGAGTGCTGGTGGACCCTCTAGAAGTTTGCCAAACATTTGTATTGGATTAAAAAGGAATGGTATTAACCAACATATTGTTACTTATGACTCGAGGAATCCGAATTCAGATATGCTGATTAAAGAAAACATTGACATTACATTTGTTCTGAATAATCGTAAATTTGGACTTGATTATAAAAAGGTTATTGAATCTGTAGATGGTGATGTTTTTCATTTACATAATTTATGGAGTCCAATTTTACATTGGACTGCCAGTAAATGTAAGAAGAGTAATATCCCTTTCATAATTAGCCCACGAGGTACTTTGGAACCTTGGCCTCTATCTCAAAAAAAAATGAAAAAGAAATTATCGTGGCTTTTATATCAAAAAAATGATTTATTAGCTGCTTCATGTATACATGCAACATCTGAAACAGAAGCAAATAATATAAGAAACCTCGGAATTTCAACACCCATTGCAATTATTCCGAATGGAATAAATGTGGAAAATTATCCGTATCAAAAATCAAATGTTGTTGAAGAAAAAACAATATTGTTCCTCTCGAGGGTTAGTCCTAAGAAGGGTATTGAAACATTGATTAATACTTGGATATCTATTCCAGCGAAAATAAAAGATGAATGGAAAATTCGTATCGTAGGTGAAGGTGATAAGGGACTAAATGATAGCTATTATATGAATATTAAACAATTAATCAATTCTCATAACCTGGCAAATAGCATTATTCTGACAGGTCCCAAATATGGAAAAGATAAGATTGAAGAATTCAAAAATGCAAGCATCTTCGTTTTACCTACTCAAAGTGAAAATTTCGGGATGGTTATAGCTGAAGCAATGATCTCGGGTGTTCCGGTAATTACTACAAAAGGAACTCCATGGAAGATTCTAAACGATAAGAAAGTCGGCTGGTGGATAGATAATACTGAAAATGAACTGAAACAAGCAATGATTGAAGCAATGTGTTTGCCCGAAGATGTAAGACGTCAAAAAGGAATTGATTCAAGACAAATTATAGAAGATAATTATTCAATGGAAGAAACTACATCTAAATATCAATTGCTTTATAATTGGGTGCATGATAAATCTATTGATGAACCTGATTTTTTATTTTAGAACTAGATTAGAATAGTACCAGAAAGGCATCTCAATGACAATAGCCCTGATTCAGAGCTTATTCAAATTAATTTACATTCAACTCAATTCAAATGTCACTATTTACAAACAAAACACTTCTTATTACAGGTGGTACCGGTTCATTTGGAAACGCGGTACTAAAAAGGTTTTTGGATACAGATATCAAAGAGATTCGTATATTCAGCCGAGATGAAAAAAAACAGGATGATATGCGTCATCGAATACAGAACCCGAAAGTGAAGTTCTACATAGGTGATGTACGTGACAAACGATCAGTAGATACCGCCATGAGGGGTGTGGATTATGTGTTTCACGCAGCTGCATTGAAGCAGGTGCCATCATGCGAGTTTTTCCCGATGCAGGCTGTACGGACAAACGTAATTGGTACTGAGAATGTATTGGATTCAGCAGTGGAGCATGGTGTGAAGAATGTGGTTGTACTCAGTACTGATAAGGCGGCATATCCAATCAACGCGATGG
>JAAYKT010000345.1 GCA_012522255.1 Clostridiales bacterium | reverse complement strand
TGTGGAATTATATTTTTGGGGGCACTTCAAAATGGGCAAAGATAGAAATGTTATTTTAAAAAAACAAAATACTGATTTATGGGAATTTCATATATCAAATAACGGTGATTTGATATATAGTATGGCAGTTAATGGCACGGATTTCGGCAAAGGGATCGTCATTGAGCCTGATGTTGAGGAATTTCACGCAGATGTGGGTACAGACGGCACTATTCATTTAATATGTACAAACAAAAAAGGTGAACTGAAATACCTTGAATGGATGGATACTAAATGGAACCTGAAACACGCCTACAATTTCAGCGGCAAGGGTTAATTAATAAGTGATATTTCAATTTTTATCATTGACGGCTACATCAATATTTTATGTATACTTCAGAGGAAAGGGCATTCAGGCATTGGAACCGTTTGCAATCTCAAGTGGGAGAACAGTAAATTTATAATATACGGTATCAGTAACGTCAGGTTGACACCGGATATTATTACCTACTACCAATTGGATGTTGCAGATAAAAATACAATACTGGTTTTTGTAAATAACATTGGGAATAGAACCATTTTTAATAAATGCGGATATAGGGATAATATCTTCGGTCCTGTTTCACGTGCCCTTGAGTTAAAAAGCAATTGCTTGGACTTCTCATTGGAAAGGTGCGATGGTGGTTTGAACCTGCTCTGCCTGTCAAAATCCACATCCAGTTACCTTCTGGAACATATTCGGATTAGTTCGCAGGAAACGAAGATATCCACTGCTATATTTCGCAGTAATATAATGGTATCTGATTCTTTGTTTATTTCCGCAGACGGTATCTTATGGGCTTTTTGGATTGCAGGGGGAAAGATCTTTTATTCTAATTTCAGCGGTAACTGGTCAAAGGCTGTAGAGTTAGGAATAAAGGCGGGGACTAAAATAAAAAGCTATCATTATATTGAGCAGGATGAAGACGGGGGCATAAGAACTCAAAGGGTCATGGGTACGTCACCGCCTAATATAAGTTTGCTATTACCTCCGAAAAAGAATTCAGAATTAATTGCAGACACCAAAGACAAACATGAGGCACCAAAAGATGATAATATTGAACCGATAGGACAGCCTTTGGGCTATAAAGGTATCGGCAGCCTGGCATCTGTCAAAGGCCGGCCGGGAGAATATAAAAAGTTTAATGATAGACCCGGGAAAGGCTGAAGGCAGTCCGTAACAGCCGTTGGCTGCGGGAAGGTTTATAAAAATACTGATATTGAATTGGTTAGAAAAAAGCTGGAGGATAAAGGTGAAGATATCGGATGGGACAAGGATTTGCGTTTCAATCATATAAGGCTTTCTAAAGAAAAGGAACAGTTAACAGAAAAACTTGAACAGTTGAAGAGAGATAATGAAAAACTCAGTAAAGAATTAAAATCTGCGAAAGAAAAAAGTGAACAATATATTAAAACTAATGAAAAACCAAATGACATAAATCCTCAATCTGCGGATGAAAATATCGCAGTTAGTGATGGACCGGCTGCTAAAGGATTCGGGAATTTGGTTAAAAGATTGATAAGGAGATAATTCCGGATAAATACAAATCGGGAATGGGTGTGCGAGGCCCAATCTCGATATGAAGTTTGTTATCATGGATTATTAGTGTTCTTCACATAATGCTATCGTCTTAGGGTTTGTATATTTCGTATTTTATTTCTTTATAGGTTTAAAACGGAGCCCTTTGTGCCGGGAAAAATGCGGGTATGGGCCTTTGCTCGAAATCACCGCGAGGATCCATCACGGGATCGGTGCATTTAGGAGCCGTGCAATAGCCCCTGCTCAATACCATGATTTGGACAACTTGTTCACTTTTGATAACCAGGTAATACCCAATGATGGGTGTTATATCTGTCGCATCCGGTGCTACCGTTGGGACACTTGGGGCAAAGTCGACTTCTACGCATTCGCCTATAAATTCCAACTTTATTGTCGTGTTTTCGAGAGGTGTAGGTGCATCGCCTGTACCTTGCTGTGTAAGGATATAGGCTAAGGGCTCAGGACTATATAAAAGTATATTGCTCACATTAGCCTCTATAGGTTCTCCCGGAACGATTAAAGGTGCACAGGTTAATCTTGAAGAAATATTAAGATTGTAATTGATTGTAAATGGGAAACTGATTCTTACAAAACCGGGTTCATCTGTTGACCTTCTTGTAGGAATAATAGGTGCTGCCACGTCAATAGTGAAATCGGAACAAGTTATGTCGGTTATACAGGTTGGATCAATGTCTACACCAAAAATTGTGGGTGCCGCAAGGCAATCCCTTACCAAACATTTATCAAACACTTTATTTGTCTCAATACAATCGATTTCTGTAGCAGGCGGAACGGCAGACCGTGTGGCAATTGCAGTGCCATGCATGCCAATAACCGGTCTTTGCCCCGGTCCGTTGTTTATTTTTACTTAAATTTAACTAAAATAAAAAGG
>JAAYKT010000039.1 GCA_012522255.1 Clostridiales bacterium | reverse complement strand
TAATGTATACAGAGCCCTAGTACAAACTTTGGCAGCATAAGTAAATGTATTATTATCTGTAGCAAATGTTCAATGAGTAAAGGAAAGGGTTTGGCCCTTATTAAAAAATACAGAAGGTAAGGTGAAAATATGAACTGTTTAAATCCATTTGATGTATTTGATATTGTGGGTCCCATAATGATTGGCCCATCCAGCTCACATACGGCAGGTGCCGTTAGGATTGGTTTATTGGCAGGGCAGGTTTGTGACTATAATCCTAAGGAGATTACTGTGTATTTTCATGGGTCTCTTGCCAGCACCTATACTTTTCATAAAACGGATGTGGCTGTTATAGCAGGTGCAATGGGAATTGATGTGGATGACGTAAGAATTAAAGAATCAGTAGATATTGCTAGACAAAAAGGAATAAAGGTAAGCTTTGACAAAATTTTCTTAGAAAATGCACACCCCAGCAGCATGATGATTGAGATGTTGGATAACAGTAATAAGAAAAGCACGGTCAAAGCGGCAACTATAGGCGGAGGAAATATAATAATTGAAGAGATAAACGGTTATGAAGTAAAAATTGATGGAAAGCAAGACTCATTGGTAGGTCTAACTGAAATATGCGATAAAAGTTTATTTGAAACTAAGATTAAAGAATTATTAGGTGAAGGTTTTGAATTAGCCAAGTACAATGCATCTAAAGAAATGGCTTCCTTTAAGTTAGAAACAACCGGTGCTATAGAAAAAGATAAAGTAAATTTACTAATAAAACAAAACTATATAAAAGAGGCTTATTTAATTAAGGCTGTCGTTCCCTCAGGCTTAAAGGATAAAAGGTTTTTTAAGTCTTGCAGTGAATTGGTTGCAGAATCAAAAAACAATAATTGTTCTATAAGTGAAACAGTTATTGCATATGAAGCTGAGAAGTCAGGTAGAAGAAAAGAACAGGTTATAGGTGAAATGACTGAAGCTTACCTTGCAATGAAGCAATCTATAACCAAAGGCCTTGAGAGGGAAAGTATCCTTTTAGGAAATATTTTTAGTGGAAATGCAGCAAAGATGGACAAGTTTATAAAAAATAACAGAAGTATATGCGGGGTCAGTGTATCTAAGGTAGTTAGAAATGCACTGGCCGTTATGGAGATAAATGGTTCAATGGGTAGGGTTGTGGCATGTCCTACAGCCGGATCTGCCGGCACAGTGCCTGCGGCTGTAATAACTATCGCAGAAGAAAACAATTTGAAAGATGAAGATGTAGTCAAGGCATTGTTTACAGGAGCAGGTATTGGGATTATCATAGCCGAAAATGCAAGCATTTCCGGTTCTGTATGCGGATGTCAGGGAGAGTGCGGTGCTGCATCAGCTATGGCTGCCGCAGTAATAACTGAATTATTCGGCGGTGATAGTTTTCAAATATTGAGCGCTGTATCCTTGAGCCTGGGTAATGTTCTTGGCATGGTTTGTGATCCCGTTGCCGGATTGGTTGAGATACCATGTATACAAAGAAATACTATATCAGCAGTTAACGCTATTATTTCAGCAGAGATGGCTTTGGCAGGGGTTGACAGTGTAATACCTGCAGATGAGATGATAGGTGCTTTAAATGAGGTTGGTGAGCTAATGGATATCGGCCTGAAGGATACTCTCGGTGCAGGAATATCTAATACACCGACTGCCAGGAAGATCGAGAAGCAAATATTTGAGGGTAAATAGTACGTAAAAGGAGGCAAGGAAGTGTATAAAAATAAATATGCAGTTTTAGGTGCTGGGCATGGCGGTCATTGTATTTCGGCATATCTAAGTTTAATGGGTTATGAAGTAAGCTTATACGACAGATACACCAGTGTTATTGAACCTATAAAAGAAAAAGGATTTATTGAGCTAAAAGGTGTTTCATTAACCGGCAATGCAAAAATAGACTGTATAACTACAGATATAGAGGAAGCAGTTGAAGGCAAAAATATAATATTAGTGGTTGTTCCTGCAAACGCCCATGAATATATTGCAGAAAATATAGCTCCTGTTTTAAAAAATGGGCAGACTGTGATTCTATGCCCGGGATCAACGGGAGGGGTATTGGAATTTTTACGAGTATTAAAAGAGAAAAACTGTAATGCAGATATTAAGATAGCCCAAACCAACAGCTTATTTTATGCATGTAGGGCTGAAGAACCCGGTATAGCTTTCATTGGCGGGGTAAAAAAGGTATTGCCTATAGCTGCTTACCCATCTTCGGATACAAAAGAAGTAATGGAATTGCTTAAGGAACCATACCCGCAGCTTATTGAAGAAGAAAACATATTAGTATCCGATTTTAGTAACCTAAATGCAATAATACACCCTCTGCCGGTTTTATTGAATACAGGGTGGATTGAGGCGACAAAAGGCGACTTCAAATACTATTATGACAGTATTACCCCTTCTATAGGAGATATGATAGAAAAATTGGATATGGAAAGAATGAAGGTTTGCGAAGCCTTGGGGATTAAGGTTAAGACAGTTAAAGAAAGTCTATATCAGTATTATGGCGCTGAAGGCGATACCTTATATGAAACAGTAAGAAATGTTGATGCTTATGCAAGTATCAAGGCTCCCGGCAGTCTAAAATCAAGACTTTTGTCAGAAGATATACCTATGGGGCTAGTGCCTATGTCTGCATTCGCCAAAATGGTAGGAGTAGAAACTCCAATTATGGACTTGACAATCGAACTGGCTTCTTATCTATTAAATATAGATTTTAAGATAGAAGGAAGAAATCTCAGTAAACTGGGAATTGAAAATCTTACTAAAGAAGAACTATTGAAAAATTATTCAGTTTAGTTTCAACAAAATTGTAAAGGGGGAGTAATGATGGAGGGCACAAGTGTGCTAAAAAAAGCATATAAAATCTTTCTAAACACTATTCGCGGAATATCCTGCACTTTGGCGATATTTATCACTTGCCTGGTGGTTATACAAGTCATATTAAGATATGTTTTTAAGGCTCCGCTGATGGGTATAGAAGAATTGTTGTTGTTCCCGATGGTATGGCTTTATATGCTTGGGGGTGTGAATGCTTCCGAAACAAATACCCATATTGAATGTGGAGTGTTGACGGTATACATTAAAAGTCAAAAAGCCATGAAATTATTGATGATAGTTAAATCACTTATATCATCAGGGGTAGGGCTTTGGCTTTTATACTGGTCTTACTGGCTATTTGATTATTCTTTGACACGATGGAAGACCAGTGACCTACTGTATATACCCATGTTTTATGGTGAAAGTTCAGTTTTCATAGGTATTTTATTGATGGAAATATACGCAATAGCCCAGTTGGTTGGCTATATAAAGGAATTTACAGACCTTGCGTTTACTGATGTAAGGGAGGGAAATAAATAATGTTAACAATTGTGCTATTAGACGTAATACTACTTGTCGGCCTTCTTATATTAAGTGTGCCCCTTCCCTATTGTTTTGGCGGCGCGTTGCTTTTTATGAGTATATTTGGCGGGGTTTCAATGAAGAGTATGATGCTCTGGGGATTTAGCCAAATTATAAGCCCCGTTTTACTTGCCAGTCCGCTGTTTATACTTGCAGGCTCCTTAATGGGTGATGGCGGTATAGCAGAACGACTGCTTGACTTTGTAGATTCCTTCGTAGGAAGAATAAAAGGTGGGTTAGGTGTTATAAGCGTTGTTACCTGTGCACTTATCGGTGCAATTTCAGGCAGCGGGTTCACAGGTGTTGCAGCCACAGGTCCTGTTATGATTCCAAGGATGGTTAAACAGGGATATCCCAGAGGTTATGCCACGGCTCTTGTTACAGTATCATCGATTTTAGGTCTTCTGATACCACCCAGTGTGATCATGATACTTTATGGCTGGGTTACTGAAACATCAATTTTGGCGTGTTTTCTTTCTACGGTAGGCCCTGGTATAGCTATTACTATTGCTTTATCTGTGATCAATATGGTTTGGTCTAAAAAGTTTGATTTGATTCTTGAACCGCCAATGCCGGCAAGAGAAAAAAGGAAGCAAATAATAACAAGGACCTGGAGGGCACTTCCGGCTCTGATGATGCCTATAATAATTCTTGGTGGCATATATGGGGGAGTTTTTACAGCTACCGAAGCTGCGGCAGTAGCTGCAATTTATGCAATACCTGTGGGTTTTATAGTATATAAGGTTATGAATGCAAAATCATTTTATGGTACTGTATTTGAATCTGTAACCTCAATTGGTTCAATTATGACAATGATATTTTTCTGTTTGATGTTAAGCCAAACTTTCGTTATGCTTCAGGTTCCTCAGGCTATAGTACAGGTGTTTTTCGGCATAACTCAAAATAGAACTCTTATGCTCATTATTTTAAATATTTTCCTTTTCTTCGTTGGAATGATAGTAAACGATTCAACAGGTATGATTCTTTGTGCACCACTTTTGCTGCCTTTGGTAAGGGAATTAGGTATACACCCTATACACTTTGCTTCAATAATGGGGGTAAACCTGGCTATGGGGGGTGTTACACCGCCATATGCAAGTATATTATATCTTGGAATGCGTGTAGGAAAGTGTGAATTTACAGAAATACTAAAACCGACACTAATTTTCTTGGCACTTGGTTATGTTCCAATTGTATTCTTGACAACATTCTGGCC
>JAAYKT010000344.1 GCA_012522255.1 Clostridiales bacterium | reverse complement strand
GAGCATTCCCTTGTATTATATCAGTTATAGCATTTAAGCAATCTTCTTTTGTTTTTACAGGGTATACTCCTACTGCATCTTTGTAATATGCACCACCAAAAACCAGGACATTCTTGCCCTCTGATAATGCCTCTAGGCCGATTGTTCCTACACCTGTAGCTACTGCCACGCTTTCTTTAATCAACTTCTTGTTGTCGGTGTTATGTTTGATAATTTTAACATTTCCGATGTTTTCTATTCTTTTGTAAAAGTCTTGGTCGCGCCACTCCCACATGCTTTCACGAATATCGCTTAGATCCCAATAAACTGGATGCTCTTTTACATAAAGCCAATACCCAGGTGGCAAACTTTTAGCCAACATCTCAATAACAAGCAATTGATTTGCGTACAACCCAGCCCCAGGTACCGTACTAGCTTCAGGTTGATAATGCAGAGCATATAATACATATTTATCTTTAGCGTCTGGAATGGTTTCAATTCGTTCAATAAAGCTTTTCAACTTCTTGTCTCTAAACGAAGCAGCAATAATATGTTTGCCTTTTTTAGCCAAAGATGAAATGTGTTTATTCCTTAAGTATTTCTTCGCCCGTCCAAAATATAAAGAAGCCCTGCTCATCATGTTCGTACTATCTACAAGGCTGGCCATAGCATTACTCAAACTATCATTTTCTTGCCCACCGTAGTATTCATAATATTTACTTAAATACCTTGGTAGTATAATATCGGACAGGTCAGATTTCTGATATTGCTCTAATTTCTCGGTATATTGTTCATTAAACCTTATTCCGGGTGAGCCTATCTCAGCAGAAAGTATATCGAAGCGCATTCCCTCCATTATGTCAACCGTATGCGTCCTGGTAACCACTTTAATATTTAAAGCCTTGCAGACAGCATAACAAATATATGAAGTGGGTTGATGCGGAGTGCACCTTTGTATCAGGCAGTCTATTTCATTATCAATAACGAAACTATACCAAAACCTGATATAGTCAAAATAGGCATTCTTTATAGATATGTAACTATCATCCTTTATAATAGCTCTACGCCATCTATTTATTACTTCGAAGGCCACCATTTCATAAGGTTTTAAAGTATTAACTACATTAATATCCAAAGGCTTGCAAATATCCAGGTTTTTCCTACAATACTGTAGTCCTTCATAAATGGAATCCTTATATGTAGGTAGTTTAATGTATTCACATAAATTATTTTCAGGCATTTTGTCCGATTCATCAGCGAAGTAAAAGCATTTCTTCACATTCAGCCCAACTATTAATTCTTTAAAAGCCTGATCATCCAGACTGTTAGTCCATTCTATAAGTAGGTTCATTCTTCCTCCATGTGTGTAAACTCTTATAATACTTGGAATTCTATATTGCTAATTTTTCTCAAGACCTGAATAATACCATAACTCAAAGCTCCTCGCATCTAACAACACATCCTTAATAAAATTTATTATTTGCTTATTCATCTCTTGGCTGTATTTAGTGCCTCGAATAAAATACACCGCTTTTCTCAATAAGATTAACCTTGCTTGTGTTAGGAGCTCTATACTTTTATCATATATTTCATCTATTTCCTTTAGGTACTCTGTAATTAAATCATGATCGATACTCATGTTTTCTACATCCCAAGCCAAATCAACAATATCAGTCATTATCCATCTTTTTTCAATAGCCGTCATTTCAAAATCAATGAAGTATATTTTTCTATCATCTGTTACCAGATAGTTTGCATTCCTCTCAAAATCCTTGTGAAGCAGCCATCCCTGTTTAAGTTTCTTTTGCAATTTTAACATTTTCGCCACTTCTCTAATTGCAGAGATGGTTGTAACAACACCTAACTTCTTGGGTCCAATAACAACAATGCCTTTTACGGTGCTTACTGAGATAGAGCGCAAGACACTTGAAGCAGTTTTATATAATTTCGTCTTTTTGTTTATGCTTATGCTTTGAAATTCAATTAATGACTTTACTACTTTTTCAACGGCAATATCTAATAAATTACAATTACAGTTTTTTATATACTCAAAGACAATGTATGAACAATAGTCGGTATGTAGCATGCGGGGAAAATCGAAATTGAGAAACTCACTTTTCGTTAACTCATCATTAATTATCGCCTCACGTTTTAATGGAGTGCTTAGATAATAGTAGAAACCCGCTATCCCAAAATCTTTGAATAAATTGTTTATGGTTGGTCTTCGCTTGATCTTTATGAGAAGCTCTTCACCTGATATTGTTTTTGCATGATATGTATTTGGAGTAACCATGCTATATGATACAATCCCCAGCAAATGTTCCCTTTCAACATCCTCAATACTTCTAACCACACCTTACCTCACTTTGCGATAATATTTTAGGTCGTCATTTTAGCGGTTGAATTTAGTTCAGGAAAATTACCCTTCCCTAATCCCCTACTATATCCTCGATTGCTTTCATAATACCGGTATATGTTCTTTCTCGGTCAAATAGCTCTTCTCCCATAAGCCTGCTATTTCTTCCATGCTCCTCCAGCAGGTTTTTGTTGTTATAGTATCCTTCTATAGCCTCCGCAACGAGCTTTGGATCCCTACCATAACAAGTTATTCCCGCTCTATAGGTTTTCAATAAGTCTATGTATTCTTTTGATAACTGGGTAGAAACGACCGGCAATCCAGCCATGGCATAATCTCCATGTTTGTTTATTATGCTAGCAGGAGATTTTGGCACAATAGGGTTCACCGCTATATCAGAGACACCTAAATAACCAACTGCTTTAGGATAAGACAATTTTCCATGAAAAACAACTTTAATCCCCGTCCCCTTTGCATAATCCACGAATTGCTGTTTGAGAGGCCCATCACCAATGACATGAAACACAATATTTTCATATTTCTTTTCTTTCAAAAAAGACATAGCTTCTATTATTAACTTGATATCATAGCTGTGTCCCAGAGTACCAACATATGTGAGCCAAAACTCCCCAAAGGGTTTATTGGGAGGGTTTTCTGCCATAAACTTATCAAATGTTTTTTTGTCAGTTCCTAAATATGCTATAGTACCGCCCTTTGAAGTCCTTTGTTCATTTGCCCTATTTAGATATGTTTCAGAAACTGAAACAATATGATTAGATTGTTCGTATAAATAATTAACTTTCCTTTTCATTGGTGCAAACAATATCTGAGAAAACGCCTTATTATGAATTATCATTTGGAAAGCTTCCGGCCATAAGTCCTGAATATCTAAAATAAAAGGAACATCATTTCTTCTCGCATATTTCATTGCTTTCCAAGCTGCATCTATGGATGGTATGGCACAATATATTAAATCAATCTTTTCTAATGATTTTATCTTTTTAAAAAGATTTCTACCAAATACCTTGTGACTTAAGATCCTCCCAATACCCACATTCCTACGGTATCCAGGCTCATAAATAAAATCTAAATGATAACCTTCTATGTTAGGCATAGATCCTTTTTGGCGTTTTCCAAAATGATAAAAACTTGATGTTAATAAATATATTTCAAATGTATTAGAAAGCATTTTTGCCAAATATTCAAAACGGCTATTACCAGACTCAATTCCCTCATCAATATACTGGCCAATAATAACAATCCTTTTTTTGTCACCTTTTACATTGTTTGCCATGTTATGACTTATCCTCGCATTTACCCTCAATCATCATGTTCACAGCAATCCCCATTCCAAGTACCGTATAGAACAATGGCATTACCGAAACTGTGGAGTCATCTACAAAACCAGCTACAGCAAATCCAAAAACTCCCAAGAACATGCCCAGCCCTGCATAAGATATCCACGATTCTTCTTTGAATCTAAAATATAATTTCAGGGAGTGAATAAAATACATAACAAGCAAAGCAAGGAAGGCTATAACTGAAAGACCGCCTGTACCTACCCACATTCCCATATACATATTGTGTGGCTTATCCACTATAGTATTTATTCCCCAGCCTGCATTATACTTTCCTGCATAATCTTCATGAGGAAAATGAATGCAATATGTGTCAGCTCCGTAACCAATCAGTGCTGTATCTTTCATCATAGGAAATGTCCTTGACCAGATATAACCACGTCCCGACCCAAAACTCAGATGGTCTTTAAACAATGAGGCATCAACCTTTCTAAGGCTTACCAATTTCCCTAATTCATTGCGATAATAGGTTCCATCATTTGTAACAGCAAAAGCCCAGTCTTTTTCATCTATGGTTAGAACAAAATAATTTACACCTTCATGGGAATAAGGTTGTATCATGCACATTAAAAATCTTTCGTCATCAAACTGGTACACGGGCGATACATCCGTCTCCTTAACGCCTATGTTTTTCCCTTCTTCGTCAGTTATTTTTAGCGCTAAGGGGTCTCCCGGATAAGTTTGCATTACGAAAGAATTTCCTTCAATACTCACCTCAATTGTATTATTATCAGGATCAGTTATCATATAATCTATATATGATCTATCTGAAGATTTAATAGTCGCTTTTGCACCTTCACCTATAGTTCCATGTAAAGCACCACCAATCTCTTGTGACCATCTTTCGTAAGTTAAACCGCCTATCAAAGCGGCTATCAATAGCAGAACAACTAAGGGCTTCCACCATGTGAGAAGTTTCTTGTTAACTAATGCTATTGCAAGAATTACAGCTACCCCTATGCCTAATATTCCGCCTGATGATTGTGAGCCAATAAGATTAAACAGCAATAGGCCAAACATTGCCCCTAAAATAATCTTCTTCCAGAGAGGCTCATCCTTTTTCTTCATTACTGAACGAATAAATAGAAGACCGAATAATGGCACCAGCAAGGTTAGATAAAATGAAACATAGTTTATGTTATATACGGTCTGGTAAATTTGCTTATTTATAAATGTAAATTTAAGCGCCGTATCTCCTACTTTTGCCATCTCGTCAATCAGCTGCCACATAGTCTGACCCGATTGTGTCATTACATCAGGCGTGACCAACTTCTGCCCTATAACCGTTCTAAAGAAGTCTTTATCAACAGCTTGGCTTATCCCTAAAAGGCTTAAAATGAAAGTAGAGCCTCCTATGGCATAAAGCACCAGCTTAACTGATTTTTCATTATTTATAGTATTGATTATGTAAAACAGCATTACCATATAGGCTAAAAGAACAACAGTTCCCTCAAACCTGTCATTCCATCCAAGATATGCTACCACCTTATTATCACTGAAGATATAGGATATTCCGATCATAAGAACGTAGGCTAGCATTGGAATATATATAGCCGTTCTCTTTATTTGTAGCGTTTGGGTAAATACTCTATATAGAAGTATAAGAAGCGAAAGCCCTGCGATTATAAGGATCGCCTCCATTTTCAGGTAACTGAAAAAATCTGTTAGGTCATTCTCGCCCGAATACCAGAAATAGCCTTGCATAGGTCTTTCATAAGGCACCATTCTCATCAGCACGATTACAATGGCTCCAAAGGCCATTATGGGCAACAACTGAAACCAATGCATTCCTTCTGTAAGATCAGGTGCAGAACTCATTTTTAGAATAACCCTATGGTCCTTTTCCTCCCTTGCGGAGGTTTTTGTTTTTCTGTCTTTCTTGCTATCTTTTCCCATTTCCTATCTCCCGATAATCACTATAACGG
>JAAYKT010000343.1 GCA_012522255.1 Clostridiales bacterium | reverse complement strand
CTCGAGATGTTTGAAATTGCTGTCTCCTCTACATAGGGGAAAATCTCTTGTGAAATGTATAAAATTTTTTTCTGGGACATATAAGTGGTAATTATAACGTTTTCAGTACAAAGATAATAAAAAAAATCCACATAATTACAAAATCAAAACCGATCTATTTTATAAGGGTCTCTATTTTAATGCTTTACCCTAATTGAGGTCTCTTTTCAAACCTAAGTTCAACTTAGAAGTGCAACACTCCCGGTAGTTTCTTTATAGTTATTGTTTCAACGATACACTATGAAAAACACCGCGGGGGTTTGCCAAGCGGTTGGGGGGTGCGATACCCCCAAAGAGCGTCAGCCGGCAACATAATTTAATAAAAAAGGAGACCGAAGTCTCCCTAAAATTAACTATTATGTTGATTATGCACAAAAACAAACAGTTAACTTCAGAGCAAAGGTACGGAATATATTTAGGATTGGAAGAGGGAGCGAGTAAAAGAGATATTGCCTTGCGCATAGGGGTTCATCCCTCCACCGTGTATAGAGAGCTAAAACGCAATAAAAACAAGAGAGGGGGGTATTCCTGGCAACTGGCGCATAAAATGGCCCGGGAGCGTAAAGAGAGACTACCCGGGAACAGATCTACTCCCGAGTGGATTAAGCAAAAAGTATTGCGATTAATCCGGGATGATTGGTCTCCCAAGCAAGTTAGCGGGCACTTGAAGAAAGAGGAGAATATAAATATATCGCACGAGACCATTTATAAATGGATCCGCAAGGACAAGAAAAACGGGGGCGACTTGTACACTCATTGTCGCCATAAGATGAAGTATCGTAAAAGGCCCGTTGGTTCGGCTAAGAATATACCTAACCGCACGAGCATCAATGATAGGCCTAAAGAGGCTGATGGAAGTAGGTTCGGGGACTTCGAGATGGATACTATAATCGGCCCCGGTAATTCAGAAGCCATATTAACAATAACAGAGAGGAAAACGAATTATCTCATGATCAGGAAGCTACCAAAGGGTAAGGATTCAAAAGAAGTTTCAAGGGAGGTGTACAGGATGCTACTTCCTTTCAAGGATATACTTAAAACTATAACTACAGATAACGGTTCTGAATTCGCAGCCCACGAGACAATAACTAAACTGTTGGGGGTGCCTGTTTACTTCACGGATCCTTATAGCTCGTGGCAAAAAGGAGCAATTGAGAACGGGAATAAACTAATCAGGCAATACATCCCTAAAGGAGTGTCATTTAACAACTATTCGGATAGGGATATTAAAAAAATTCAGTACAAGATAAACAGGAGACCAAGAGAAAAATTAGATTTTAATTCACCAAAAAATGAGTTTTACAAACAATTAGAGTAAATTCGCACTTGCTGGTTGACTCTGCCCTGTTCTTATTGGCATTGTAACCTTTGGCAGTTAAGTTTATTTTTCATACTTTTGAAGAGCTATAGTCGGCATTCAAACTGGATATAGCTATAATCTGAATATATTGACAAACTATGGCTTATCCGATAGATAAAAAAATTGTTGTGGGAATCTCATCAAATGCTCTATTTGATCTGAATAAGGAGGATGAAATATTTAAAGAGAAGGGGTTGGAGGCATATCGCAAGTACCAGGTGGATCATAAAAATGATGTTCTCGGCAAGGGGGTGGCATTTCCCTTTATCAAACGTTTTTTGGCCATTAATGATGTATATGTTGAAGAGCAGCCGATAGAGGTTATACTTCTTTCAAGGAACAGCCCCGAAACCGGTGTAAGAGCCTTTAACTCTAAAAGACATAATGGTTTAGATATTTCAAGAGCAGTGTTTATGTCCGGTGGCTCTGCAATAGATTATATTCCTGCATTTAATATATCACTTTTTTTAACTAAGGATGAAGAGGATGTTATTGCAGCTCTGGAATCGGGTGAACCTGCCGG
>JAAYKT010000342.1 GCA_012522255.1 Clostridiales bacterium | reverse complement strand
GAAGTGTTCAACGACTCCGTTGATAACATTTACCTGACCGAAGAAGAACTGGATCGGATCTGGAACCGGCCTGACTATTCTGCCAGGGAAAGAAAGGTCGTTGATATGTTTTTCCTGGGAGTGGATACAGCTGCAAGATATTCTGACTACAGCAAATTAAAGCTCGACAATATCAATGACAACGGGATCATTCGCTTTATTCAGGTAAAGACCAACGATCCTGTTATGTTACCTGCCACTACCCGGGTTCTGGATATTTTAAAAAGGAACAAGGGGAAAGCCCCAGCCGTTTGCGAACAGTACTTCAATCGGGAAATAAAGAAGATCTGTCAGAAAAACGGTCTTACGGATCCCATTTATAAAACCGTTTCAAACGGTGGCAAGAAATACACGATCACAAAAGAAAAATGGGAGCTGGTAAGCTCACATACTGCCCGTCGAACCGGGGCTACTAATATGTATAAAGCCGGGATCCCTACCCTGGCTATAATGAAAGTCACAGGCCATACCTCAGAATCTTCTTTTTTAAAGTATATCAATATCTCAAAGGAAGAAAATGCCCGGATGCTGGCTGAGCATCCGTATTTTATGAAGAAATAGGCTGATAGGCAAAACAAAGATTTAAATCAAGCAATCCTTTTCATCAAGAAAAGTTTCTGATTTCATTAATTCAACTTTTGGTTCTATATACCTCCAGTCAGTATTAAAACTTCTATCTTTCCTGGACGAATTATTCGTATTAAATCTTGTTATATCAAAATATTTTACTGGAAGAAATTTTTGCCTGTAATGACTGCCTAACAACCTAAGACATTCAATATCATTTATCATTTCAAGAGACCTAAAATCATGCCTATTTGTGTACGATTTATTTCCATCTTTATCAATGACCTCATTATCACGCCAAAACTTTCTTTGTAAAATCTTACATATATTTTTAGCTTGTGTTGAATTCCAATTTTGTACGGCTTGTTGGATTTTGTCAGAGGGATAAACGGATGGATTTAGTTTATGATCAATAGATATATTGTAATCACATAAGGCTTTAATTAGTTTTGTTCTTGAATATCCCTTGGGACGATACATTTCATATGCTTTCTGAAAAGTCTTTCTTGAAAAATGCGTTTGTTTTATTATCGGCTTAATCATTGATGCTATTTCGTCTTTAGTCCATAGTGATTCTCCATTCTTAAACTTATTGAAATAAAAATCCGAATCTTGTTTTGTATAATTAAAGGTATATTTCATTGCAAAAAACTCTTCTTCTTTTTCAAGTTTTATAGAAAATCCTTTTTGGGATCCTGGTCTCATAAAGGGCTGCATTCCAATTACAGAAATTTTATCATCTAAAAATTTATCTAATTTATGTGATAAATAATCATAGGTTAGGGTAGCATAAATAACGCCAATATGTACCTGATCATCACAGATAGTCTTATATGAATCTGTTTCCTTATCGTAAGGGCAAACAGCAAAGAAGGCTGAAATATCAACATCATTTGTTATATCAAGCATTTCCGTCTGTATTCCGTAGTGTTGTGCCAAACCTACTTTTGAAATTCGGTAATTATTTTTCATGAAAAACCTTTGTACTACCGGATGAGTTTCTACTATGCCACAAAACTCAATTAATCTTAGTCTCTCTATAAATATTCTAATATCATCATATTCATTCCTATATAAAGAACTTTTACATTTACCCCAATCTTGTGTTTGCCCCCTGAATAAAGTGTGGTATGAAATAGCGTTGGGAATAAAGATTTTATCTCCACTTGACGAAAGTACAACCTCGAAGGTATCTGGATCAGGGACATAAAATGCTTTATTTATTTCATTTTCGAATTTAAGGTACATCCCAATTTGTGCTTCTTTTATTTCTTTAATTAAGCTCTGTAAATCTGTATAGTGACCTGACCACGGAAGGACTTGCATTGTTTTTTCTGACATTAGATAACCATTTTATAATGCATGAAGTTTTTATTTGCTCTTTCTCTATTCATATTTAAG
>JAAYKT010000341.1 GCA_012522255.1 Clostridiales bacterium | reverse complement strand
TATCATTATATCCGGGCATATCCCATGGTTCCGGTGTGACAAAGGAATCTACCGGTGAACCTTTTTGTATACCCTGACAAAAACTTATTAGGGCCTTGCCTTTTTCAAATCTGATGGCTTGTATTATATCGCTTCGTATGGAATTGTATTCAGGTTTTACCTCATAACCCAACTTAGAAAATATTTTGGAACAAAGTATGGCACCTTTTAGAGCTTCTGATACTACATGGGGAGCCATAAAAAGGCCTTGTATCAACAGTCTGTTATTTCCCAAAGTAGCTCCGCCCTCTTTTCCCAACCCGGGAGCCATGAGCCTTCCTGCAGCCAATGCCACCAGGTCCCTCCTACCTGCTACATATCCTCCTGCCGGTGCAATGCCTCCGCCCGGATTTTTTATAAGGGATCCTGCGACTATGTCGGCACCTACCCCTGTAGGTTCATCAATTTCTGTAAATTCTCCGTAGCAGTTATCAACCATAACATAAACATCTGGCTTTATCGATTTGACATATGATATGATTTTTTCTATCTCATTAATAGTCAATGCTTGGCGCCAGTTATACCCTGCAGACCTTTGCAGAAAGATTAGTTTTGTTCTATCATTTATGCTGTTTTTTATTTCTTCGTGTTTGAATTCCCCGTCTTTTGTTAAATCTACTTGTTTATAAAACACTCCATAGTCCTTCAAAGAACCGGGAGTCCCTTCTTCTATTCCGATAACATTATCCAAAGTATCATAAGGTTTGCCCGTTATACTAAGTATTTCGTCCCCGGGAAAAAGCAGCCCAAACAAACAAATAGCCAAGGCATGGGTCCCAGATATTATATTAGTCCTAACCAATGCATCTTCACAGTTAAATATATCTGCAAATATTTTATCTAACATATCCCGCCCGATATCGCCGTAGCCGTAACCTGTTGTTGTATTGAAATGAATATCGCTGAGCCTGTTTTCTCTCATGGCATTAAGGACCTTATATTGGTTATATTCCCTGATTTCGTTTACATTCTGGAATTCGTCGGCAAGGGTTGTCTCACAATTTTGCACCATGTCTATTACAGATTTTCTTAGTTTAATTTTATTTATTAAAAAATCATATGTATAGTTTTGCATTTTGTACCTCGTTTCGTTATATCTGCTTCTGGTCTCTTGCCTCCAGTCTCCCGAATGGGGTATGGTATTCCTTTGGATCAAGATCCTTCGTGCCTTAGGATGACACAATTGTTTTAGGACTCAGATCTTAGGAGAAATAGCGTACACAACAACTCGCCCCTACAAATGCATTTGATATCATTACAAATGTAAGGGCTGTAATGCAGATTATCGTTATACTCCCACGACTGGTTTTTCCGCCGCATTGAAATTCACCGGCTTTTGTGGGATCAGTGTTGAAATGGCGTGTTTATAGACCAATTGTTGTTTACCGTCGGTTTCCAGAACCAATGTATAATTATCAAAACCTTTTACTACTCCCTTTAATTGAAATCCATTCACCAGAAAAATATTAATAGGGGTATGATCCTTCCTCACCTGATTTAAAATAATATCTTGCAAATTAATAATTTTGCTCATTTTAACCCTCCTTAAAAATAGCACATATATTGTAAATTTTACCTATATTGCTTAGTATTATAATTTTAATAGTTATTTATTCTATATTAAAGAAACATTTCCTGCAATGTATCTCACTATATTTTCGACGATATCCTCCTTATTTCTGTACCCTTCTACATTTACCCAAAAAACTCTTTCGTCACCTTTGAACCAGGTTAGCTGTCTTTTGGCATAGTTGCGGGTATTCTTCTTAAGAAGTTCTATAGCTTCCTCTTTACTCATTTCGCCCATCATATAGTTTATAATCTCCTTATATCCCAATGCTTGCAATGAAGTGGATTTCCTGTCATATCCCCTGTTTAAAAGTCCCTCAACCTCTTCTATCAAGACATCAGAAACCATTATATTCACTATTTCATTAATTCTTTGGTAGATCTATTCTCTGTACATATTTAAACAGATATAAGCTAAATTGAATTTAGATGGTTTTCTTTTGGACTCATTCTGAAAATATGTAATGGGCTTTCCTGTCTGCTTATAAACTTCCAATGCCCTTATTATCCTTTTTAAATCATTGGGATGAAGCTTCTCATAACTAATAATGTCTACATCTTTTAACATATCATGCACATACTTGTTTCCGTACTCCAAGGCCATGGATCGCAGTTCTTTTCTATACTTTTCATCAGAGCCTGTAAAAATAAAATTATCGAGAAGAGATTTTATATAAAGCCCTGTTCCTCCTACTATTATAGGCAGATTGCCCCTTTTACTTATCTTATCTATATAAGACAGAGCCCTTTCCCTGAATACAGCTGCGCTGAATTTCTCATCGGGGTATACCTCATCTATCATATAGTGCCTGATGCCTTGCATTTCTTCGTTCTTTAATTTTGCAGTGCCTATATCCATATACTTATATACCTGCGCGGAGTCAGCAGAAATAATCTCCCCGCAAAGTGCCTTTGCAACCTTTATTGATATATCACTTTTGCCTACCGCCGTTGGCCCCGCAATGATACAAATGTTCTGTTTTTCTTCATTATTCATAAAATCACAATACCCTTTTAAACTTCTTATCCAATTCCCCTCTTGTCATGGATAGTATTGTCGGCCTTCCGTGGGGGCATGTAAAATAAAGCTCGGTCTTATAAAGCTCATCAATCAGTTTAACCATCTCATCCTTAGTCAGCCTATCCCCTGCCTTTATGGCAGTTTTGCAGGCGATCTGCAGAAGAGCCTTCTCTTCCATGGCTTTCATATTATCACCCAAATCATGAATGGTATCCAAAAGTTCCGAAATCACGGAACCGGAACAAGGATGCCCCATAATGAGAGGTAC
>JAAYKT010000340.1 GCA_012522255.1 Clostridiales bacterium | reverse complement strand
GGCGGGGTTACCTCACTATGGGCAGGTTGGGCTTTTAACGGGTTGCCACCTATCTTGCACGTAACTATTACACTTTTGGCGGGTGCCATAGGTGGAGGTATATGGGCTGGGATAATTGGATGGTTGAAAGCGAAAGTAGGTTCTCACGAAGTAATTAACAGTATAATGATGAATTATATAGCTATGAATTTTAGCAATTATTTAATAATGACAATTCTTAACGAACCTAATAAAGCATTTTCCGTAGAGATTGCAAAATCCGCAAGGCTATGGAGGCTATCCGAAAGGTTTGTTCAGTTCAAGTATTCAAGGATTCATATAGGTATTATCATCGCTTTAATAGTTGCCTTGTTTGCATATTATCTATTGAATAAAACTATAAGAGGTTATGAAATAAGGGCTGTAGGTTTAAATCCCGGTGCTGCTGAGTATGGCGGTATTAATGTAAGCAGAAACATTGTGGCGGCTATGTTTATATCAGGGCTGTTTGCGGGATTGGCCGGGGGGATTCAAACAGCGGGAGTTCAATATAGAGTAAATAACCTGTTTGGTTTTACAGGTTATGGTTTGGATGGTATTGCTGTGGCTTTGGTAGGAAATAACCATCCGATAGGAGTTATTTTGTCAGCGCTTCTTTTTGGAATACTGCAAAAAGGCGGACCTATGATGCAGGTAGAAGGGATACCGAAAGAAGTTGTAGGGATTATACAGGGGATAATTATATTATTTGTAGCAGCTAACTTTGTCCGCGTTCTCTTTGGTGCAATTAAAGATAAGAAAAATGCCAAAGCGCAAACTAAAGAGGGGGTGGTGTAGTATGCTAAGTATTCTGAGTATTTTATTCTTTTCAACGATTAGATCTGCCACACCACTTATTTTTCCGGCTTTAGGCGGAACGTTTTCGGAAAGGTCCGGGGTTGTGAATATAGGTTTGGACGGGATGATGACAGTAGGAGCATTTACTGCAGTACTGATATCTTATAAAACATCTTCACCCTGGCTTGGATTTATAGGGGCCATGATCATGGGCGGGTTATTCGGGCTGCTTCTTGCGTTTCTTAGTATTTATTTCAAGGCAAATCAAGTTGTGGTAGGAACGGCGATAAATATACTTGCAGCAAGCCTCTCAACCTTCCTTCTGGTTGAAATCTGGGGTAAACCTGGTCAATCGGGAAATGTTGATTACTTTACACCTTGGGGACCTTTTAATATGTTCACATATTTGGCAATTATTTTGGTTGGAATATCATATTTTGTATTATATAAAACTGCATTTGGTCTAAGGATAAGATCGGTGGGAGAGCATCCAAGAGCCGCAGATACTTTGGGAATAAACGTATACAAAATGAGGTACTTGTGTGTAACGATAAGCGGCGCTTTAGCGGGAATAGGAGGCGCATCACTTTCCATAGGCTCAATAAGCTTGTTTAAAGAAGGGATGGTGGCGGGGAGAGGTTTTATAGCGCTGGCCGCAATGATTTTTGGTAAATGGCACCCTATTGGTGCGGCACTGGCCTGTCTTTTCTTCGGATTGGCAGATGCCATACAAACCATATCTATGTCTTTTGGGCTTAAGGTGCCAAAAGAGTTTCTTTTTGCATTACCTTATATAATGACAATGCTTGCCGTATCAGGAATTATCGGCAGAGCAACAGCGCCTGCAGCAAGCGGTGTACCTTATGATAAGGGAGAAAATAAGTAGCTGTTTTTAAAAATTATAACCATTCTGAAATACGAGGCACCAGGTAATGCCTCAGCAATTTCAGAATGGTTTTTTGTTGTTTGCATAATAGGCGCTGCTTCCATACTGTAAAACTTTATATTATGAAGAAATAAGAAATTATGATATAATCAAGTAGCTAAGAACTCATTACCAAGAGGTGATAAAAGTGAGAATGGGATACGATTTAGTATTGGAACAGCAACAAAAATTAATTATGACGCCGGAGCTTAGACTGGCGTTAAAGATATTGCAATTGCCTGCGATTGAGCTTGAAGAATATATAAAACAGGAGTTGGAAGAAAACCCAGTTCTTGAAATTGTGGAAAATGCACAGGAGGAAAAAAGTGAAAAAGCCGAAGACAAAGAGCCGAAAGAAGAGGCTTCATTTGATGAGATTGATTGGAAAGAATATTTGCAGTATCAGGGTAAGAACTATTATTTAGAAAATAATATAAACGAAGAAAAACCTGAATTTTCCTATGAGAACTTTATAACCTATAATGATACTTTAAAGGATTATTTGCTGTTTCAACTTAATACTGCAAAAATAAGTAAAAAAGAAAGAAAAATAGGGCAATATATAATAGAAAGCCTTGATGATAATGGTTACCTATGCATGGAAACCTCTGATATGTCTGATATATTAAAGGTTAAACTTACAGAAGTGCAAAAAGCTTTAAAAATAGTTCAGGCATTTGATCCACCCGGAGTTGGAGCAATTAATCTGTCCGAGTGCCTTCTTATACAGATGAAATTAAAAGGCATTAAAGATGAGAATTTAGAAACTATTGTAAAAGAATATTTGGATGATATTGCCGGAAATAGAATTGGCATTATCGCTAAAAAACTTTCTATATCGGTCAAAGAAGCCCAAGAATACAGCGATATTATAAAGAATCTGGAACCAAAACCGGGAAGAGCTTTTTATTGCGGCAGAGAATGCAGATATGTTGTACCTGATGTATATATAGAGAAGATAAACGATGAATATGTAATCATAATAAATGATAGTTATGGTGGAAGGTTGATGATTAATAACTATTATAAAAATATTATTAATACCCAGGACAAATCAGCTGAAGCCATGAAATTCATAAATGAGAAGTTATCTTCGGCAGTATGGCTGATTAAGAGCCTCGAACAAAGGAAAAATACTTTGTATAGAGTGGTAAAATCAATAATAGATTATCAAATTGATTTCTTTGAAAAAGGAGACGGCCATTTAAAAACTATGACTTTGAAAAATATAGCAGATGAGATAGAAGTTCATGAATCTACTGTTAGCAGGGCAATAAGCGGCAAATATGCTCAGACACCAAAAGGTATATTTGATATAAAATATTTTTTCAAATCCGGTGTTGAGACCAGCTTTGGTGAGGAAATTTCATCCGAGAGTATTAAAAAAAGGATCAGGTCAATAATCTGTGAAGAAGATGCGACAAAACCTCACAGTGACCAGGCTATTGCAGATAAACTTAAAAAAGAAGGCTACAAGATTTCAAGACGTACCGTGGCAAAATATAGAGACGAAATGGATATACCTGCATCTTCAAGGAGAAGGAGGTATTAATAGTCTATTAAAGTTTGTAAAAATTGGAGGTATGGCGATGACCAAAAAAAGAACCATAGAGGATTTGGATGTTGGTGGAAAAAAGGTATTAGTCAGAGTCGATTTTAATGTTCCTATTGATGGTGAAGGTAATATTACCGACGATAGAAGGATTAAGGAGGCTTTGCCTACTATAACTTATTTGTCAAATAAAGGGGCAAAAGTAATACTTATGTCTCATTTAGGCAGGCCAAAAGGGAAGTTTAATCCGGATTTTTCTTTGGCACCTGTATCCCGAAGATTGTCGGAACTGTTGGGCATAGAAATAATATTTGCAAAGGATGTTATAGGTGAGGATGCAATAAGTAAAGCTAATGCCTTGGGTGCAGGGGAAATAATGCTATTGGAAAATGTGCGTTTTCATAGTGAAGAAGAAAAAAATGAAACTCAATTTGCTAAGAGGCTTTCTTCGTTGGGTGAGATTTTTGTTAATGATGCATTTGGTACAGCGCATAGAGCCCATGCATCAACAGCCGGTGTAGCGGAATATTTGCCTTCTGCCATAGGGTTTTTGATAAAAAAAGAACTGAGTTTTATGGGTGAAGCAATATCAAATCCCGAAAAACCTTTTGTAGCTATATTAGGAGGGGCGAAGGTCTCTGATAAAATAGGTGTAATAAAAAATCTAATGGAAAAGGTTGACACCTTACTTGTAGGAGGTGGTATGGCCTATACATTTTTTAGGGCCATGGGAAGAGAGATAGGTAAATCCATTGTAGAAGATGATAAAATAGAATTAGCTGCAAACATTTTAAAAGAAGCCGAAAGCAAGTCTGTCAAAATACTGCTGCCCGTTGATACGGTTGTTGCTTTTGAATTCAAAGAAGATACAGATTATTTAACTGTGGATTCTGACAAAATTCCGGCTGACTATATGGGTATGGATATAGGTGAAAAAACAAGGGATATATATAGCCAGGTTATTGAAAATGCAAAAACAGTGATCTGGAACGGCCCTATGGGTGTATTCGAAATGAAACCCTTTGCAAAAGGTACATATGCATTAGCGGAGGCCATGTCCAAAGTTGATGGCGTAACAATTATCGGAGGTGGAGATTCAGCTGCTGCAATAGAGCAGTTGGGATTTGCAGATAAAATGACCCATATTTCTACAGGTGGTGGAGCATCCTTAGAATTTTTGGAAGGAAAAGTCCTTCCGGGTATTGATGCAGTAGACGAGAGGTAATACAGTTATACTTTTTAAAATATAAAAGTGAGGTGAAGTAATTGAGAAAGCCAATTATAGCAGGTAACTGGAAAATGCATAACACAGTTAAGGAAACACTAAGCACTTTAAAAGAGTTGTTGCCGCTTGTTAGGAATGAAGAAGCAGATATAATAATTTGCCCGAATTTTGTTTCTCTTAGTGAAGCATCTGTGTTTTTATCAGATTCGGCAGTGAATTTGGGTGCGCAAAACATGCACTATGAAGATAAAGGTGCCTTTACCGGTGAGGTATCTCCGGTTTTCTTGAAGGAAATAGGTGTAAAGTACATAATCTTAGGCCACTCGGAAAGAAGACATATTTTTAAAGAAAGTAATGATTTGGTAAACAAAAAGATAAAATCCGCATTGAGACATAAGTTGCAACCTATTTTATGCGTAGGGGAGACTTTGGAAGAGAGAGAAAAAGACGTTACATTTGATGTAATTAGAGAACAGGTATTATGCAGTTTGGGAGACCTAAAAAGTGATGACCTGAAAGACCTTATAATAGCCTATGAGCCTGTATGGGCTATAGGTACTGGTAAAACTGCAACCAAAGAAGATGCCAATGAGGCAATAGGTTACATAAGAAAATTACTAAAAGACAGTTTTGGTGAAGATACGGCG
>JAAYKT010000339.1 GCA_012522255.1 Clostridiales bacterium | reverse complement strand
TGCATTTTTCTCCATTCCTATACTGGCCTCTTATAGTGACAATATAGAGACTGACAGGAGAAAAAGTAGCAATTCAATAGATATAAAAGGTTATTTGTATGTAGATACTGATTCAATAATTAATAATTTTTCTGAGGAAACAGGAACCTTATGTGAAAAAGTATCTAAGATTTCATATATATTGATTGATAATTATAATTTAAAAATGGTAAACGCTTTTGACAAGCTGACAAAACTATATACAAGAAAGTATTTTGAAAACGCATTGGCAAGCGCTATGATCAAAGGTGATGTATTTTCGATTATTATGGGGGATATAGATAGGTTTAAGGCAGTAAATGTTAAATATGGCCATCAGGTAGGGGACGAGGTTTTAGCCAAGATGTCGGAAATTATGCTAAAGAATCTGAGAAAAACGGATATCTGTGCAAGATACGGTGGAGAAGAGTTCATAATGCTTCTACCCTCTACAGATACTGAAGGGGCCTTTAGTCTGGCCGAAAAGATTAGAAAAAAAATAGAATCAAAAAGCATATTTTCTCACCATACTCCGGTGACAATAAGCATGGGAATATCAACATATCCTATACATAGTACCTGGGGCAAAGATCTGGTTGATAAAGCAGACCGTGCATTGTATTATGCAAAAGAATCTGGGAGAAATAATTCAAAAATATATGATGAAAATCTTATAGGCATAGAGAGAAAGATAAATAAACTGGCCGGTATAGTAGGAGGGATTGTAGAAGAAGACGTAAAAAGGGTTGAAACTATCATTGAAGTTTTAGAGATTGAAAGAAATAACAGCATAAAAACAGATACTAAAATGGAAGTATTTTTAGAAAAAATAATGAAGGCATCCGGCGCACAGAAAGGTTTCATCTTTTTTATAGATACCGAAGGCAAACCTATAATGCAAATAGTCAAAAAAGACCAAGCCAAGATGATGGCCAAAAGCATTGCCTATAGTGAAGAGCTGTTGAAAAAATGCGTGCAGGATAAGGTTGGGAGATATTTGATCGATTGGTCAGGTAATGTGGCAATTGATACTGTTACAGGTATGCCTGACTGGCAATCGGTGATTATAATACCTATTACCAATTATGAAAAGGTAAATGCAGTGTTGTATTTATCCGCTTCATTAAAAGATATGGAGTTTGAGGCAGACACTTATAATTATATAAATACCCTTTGCAATGTTATTGCACCGGTTTTTTTGCATTGAAACAGTTACTGCTCATCTGCATTAATATTTATACACATTGCTACTTTTAATGCCATTTACAGGGCATTTAAAAAGGTTTTAAGATCCTTCATTTCATTTAGGATAATATCAAAACAGTGTGAATAGTAACCGAAATTATGAAAAATTGAAGTTGGTATAAGCATAATATTTATAATATAATTTAAGATAAATTAAACTTTAAAAAAAAGACAATAAGTAAATACATAACGGAGGAATGCAAGTTGGATAAAAAAACTTCAGTAAAAGATTATTTTATTGATACTTTGGGTTCTATGGCATTAGGCCTTTTTTCTTCTTTAATAGTCGGCCTTATATTGGAACAGGTAGGATTAAAAGCAGGTATCGGAATACTTGTAGACTTAGGTAAAGTAGCAAAACTTCTTATGGGCCCGGCAATTGGTATAGCTGTTGCATATGGGCGTAAAGCACCTTCTTTGGTTGTTTTTTCTTCTGCCGTGACGGGTGCAATTGGGGCAGGGACAATATTTGTCAATGAGGCAGCTCAATTTGGTATAAAGGTTGGGGAACCGATGGGGGCCTTTGTTGCTGCAGTTGTGGGGATAGAAGTGGGACGATTGATAGCAGGCAAAACAAAGGTAGATATTGTATTGGTACCGTCCTTTGTAATAATAGCGGGAGGTATTGCAGGAAAATATATATCACCGGTAGTTTCCGCTATAATGTCTGCCTTGGGAACTATAATAAATACAGCAACTGTTTTAAGACCGGTTCCTATGGGAATAATAGTATCAGTTATAATGGGAATGGTGCTGACATTACCCATAAGCAGAGCGGCTGTTGCCATAGCCTTGGGGTTAAAAGGCCTGGCCGGGGGCGCGGCTACTGTAGGATGTTGCACACAGATGGTGGGATTTGCCGTGGCAAGCTACAGGGAAAATAAAATGGGTGGTCTGATTGCCCAGGGGATTGGGACATCGATGCTGCAAATGCCGAACATAATAAGAAACCCTCTGATATGGATACCTCCTACTTTGGCAAGTGCAATACTTGGGCCCCTGTCTACAACTATATTTAAAATGGAAAACGTACCGGAGGGTTCGGGCATGGGTACCTCCGGACTGGTAGGCCAATTTGGTACTTTTGCCGCAATGTCAGGAGTAAACGGTGTAGGAACAATTGTATTAAAAATATTGGTTTTACATATTGTTTTACCTGCAATTGTTACACTTTTGATTTCCGAGTATATGCGGAAAAAGTCTTACATAAAGTTTGGAGTTATGAAACTTGATTTGTAAATAAGGTATATAGCAAAGATTATCAGGAGGTAAAGATGAATTTAAAGAAAATGTCGTTTAAGCATAAAGGCTTGATGTTTATAATCGGACTAATTTTTATCGCAGTTTTACTGTTTGGCACATTATCGGGCTATATCATTGACCTTCAATGGTTCGGGGAGTTGGGGTATACTGAAGTCTTTTTTAAAAAGATCTTTACACAAATGAAATTCTTTGTCCCCTCGCTTTTGATTATGTTTTCGGTGTTTTACATTTACTTAAGGTCAATCAATTCTTATTCAACAAAAAAAAGCGGGGTTTTTATCTCTGAAGGGGAAAACAAATGGAGAAACAAGATATTTATTATAGTTTCTTTCTTGCTATCCGTAATTTTTTCCATAACCTTTGTCACGGAAGTTTGGTATGATTTTTTGATTTTCATTAATAAAACGCCTTTTGGATTGGCAGACCCTATATTTGGATATGATATAAGCTTTTTTGTATTCACATTACCTTTCTTAAAAAAGCTTTATAATTTTGTGTTAGGCATTATAATTATTTTCGCGATTATTACATTTATATTTAACGCGATTATTTTTTTGACTCCAAAGAAAACCAAAGAAGATTTTGAAAGCGAAAGCATCAATTTTAAAAGAGTAAACAAGGGCGCATATATAGATATTCTAAAAGCCGGAGGCAGGCAGCTTTCTGCTTTGGGGGGAATTTTCTTTTTGACCTTGGCTGCAGGCTTCTTTCTGAAAATGTTTAATCTTTTATATTCGCCAAGAGGTATGGCCTTTGGCGGGGGCTACACGGATATTCATATAAGCTTACCGTTTTATTACGTTTACATAGGCCTTAGCATATTGATTGGGTTTTCATTATTGTTATATAACAAAATTAATCGTAAAGTAATTATTTTTGGTCCTTTGGCTTTGATTTTGGCAACTTCAATTTCAGGAT
>JAAYKT010000338.1 GCA_012522255.1 Clostridiales bacterium | reverse complement strand
GTTTATAAGAGAGTTGACATTTAATATTGGAACAATAAGCACAAAAGGGCTGACAGAGGAAAAATCTGAATATCAAATGTATTACGACTATGGGGAACCTATAAAGAAAATACCGCCCCATCGTGTTTTAGCAATAAACAGGGGAGAAAAGGAAAAACTGCTATCCGTTAAGATTGATCCACCTGTAGATAGAATAATACCAAAGCTGGAAGGCAATATAATCGTGGAAAGGTCTCCATTTTCATTGATATTAAAGGATACTATAAAGGATTCTTATGACAGGCTTATTTCACCTTCTATTGAAAGAGAGATCAGAAATGAATTGACTCAAACTGCAGAAGACCAAGCCATAAAAGTGTTCGGTGAAAATTTAAAAAATCTTTTGTTACAGCCACCGATAAAGGGGAAGACTATTATGGGTTTTGACCCTGCATATAGGACAGGTTGCAAGATTGCAGTAATTGACGATACGGGCAAGCTTTTAGATACTACAACGGTATATGCAACACCTCCACAGAGTAAAGTTGAAGAGGCTAAAGCCGAGATGAAAAAACTTATCAAGAAGCATAACGTTGAAATCATTTCTCTTGGAAATGGTACTGCTTCCAGGGAATCAGAAAGAATATGTGCGGAAATAATTAAGGAACTTGATACACCGCTACACTATATTGTAGTAAATGAGGCAGGTGCTTCAGTCTACTCTGCATCGGAATTGGCGGCAAAGGAGTACCCTGATGTAAATGTGTCAATAAGGGGAGCAATATCTATAGGCAGGAGACTTCAAGATCCGCTGGCAGAGTTGGTTAAAATAGATCCAAAATCCATAGGAGTAGGGCAATATCAACATGACGTATCCCAAAAAAATCTATCCGGTGCTTTAAATGTAGTAGTAGAGGATTGCGTCAACTCTGTTGGCGTGGATTTGAATACAGCTACTCCTGCACTTCTTCAATATGTATCAGGAATAAATTCTGCAGTTGCTATAAATGTGGTGGTTTATAGAGAGGAAATAGGCAAGTTCCAAAGCAGAAAAGAGCTTAAAAAAGTAAAGGGCCTTGGGGCTAAAGCTTTTGAACAATGTGCGGGATTTTTACGCATTCCCGAATCCAAAGATATATTGGATAAAACGGCAGTGCATCCTGAATCCTATGATGCGGCGAATAAATTATTGGATAAGCTGGGATATGATAAAAATAGTGGAGGTTCTTTGAGTGAGGCAATTAAAAAAGTAAGCGGTTTGGATATAAATGAATTATCAGAGGAAATCGGCGTTGGAGTACCTACATTAAAGGATATAATAAAAGAGCTGCAAAAACCCGGCAGAGATCCGAGAGACGAAATGCCAAAACCGATATTTCATACAGATGTGTTGGAAATGAAAGACCTTAGGGCGGATATGATTTTAACGGGTACCGTTAGAAATGTAATAGATTTCGGCGCTTTTGTGGATATAGGGGTGCACCAGGACGGTTTAGTACATATATCTCAGCTATCGGATAGATTTGTAAGCAGGCCGATGGACGTGGTACAAGTGGGTGACATTGTGAAAGTCAAGGTTTTAGAAGTAGATTTGGATAGAAACAGAATCAGCCTCAGCATGAAGGGATTGTCTTAGAAATCTAATGCAAATAGACATTATAAAAAAGAAGAACCTTTAGATAAAAGGCTTAGGAAAAAAAGGATAAGAAAGTCTACTTAGCGGAGTTCACAGATGTGGGCGATTGACAATGGCTTTTAGTAGCGATAAGCGAAGCATTTATTAATAAAGAATAAACCGGAGAAAGGTGTTTGAAATGAAAAACCATCCAACGTATACAATTACGGAAAAAGCTGCTGATTATTTAGCTAAAATAGTGGAGACTGTAATCCGACTTGAATACGGTACGGATTTTATAAAAGATATAAGACTTCATAGGGAAAATAGAGTAAAAACAATATACTCTTCTCTTGCCATTGAAGGAAATGCATTATCGTTTGATGAAGTAACAGATGTAATTGAGGGAAAAATTATCAGAGGCAGGCAGGCAGATGTCAAGGAGGTTAAAAATGCATATGATGCTTATGAAGAAATAATGGATTTCTCTCCTTATGAAGTAAAAGACTTTTTGAAAGCTCATAGCCTTATGACACATGGACTGGTTGAGGAGTCCGGAAGTTTCCGAAAAGGTGATGTTGGAGTTTTTGATGGTGATTTGGTAGTGCATATAGATGCACGGCCTCAATTTGTGTCGGAATTAGTAGAGGAACTGTTCACTTGGGCAAAAAGTTCTGACTTACACCCCGTATTGAAAAGTGCTATTTTACACTATGAAATTGAGATAATTCATTCTTTTTCAGATGGTAATGGAAGGATGGGACGCTTATGGCAGACGCTTATTCTTGCAAAATGGAATGAAATTTTTGCTTGGATTCCCATGGAAACAGTTTTATTCGAAAACCGAGATAAATATTACTTTGCTATTTCACAATCAAAAAGAGAAAATGACTCATCCTTTTTTTTAGAGTTTGTTCTTTCGGCTATTTATAATACCATCGGCGAACAGTTAAAGCACCAAGATAAGCACCAAGATAAGCACCAAGATAAGCACCAAGTTCAACTTTCAGATATCCAATTGTCAATTATCAATCTTCTGAAAAATAAAGATTTATCAAGAAAAGAAATTTTTGAATTTATTGGACTGAAAAGTGATTCTCGTTCTTTTAAACGGCATATGAGCCCTCTTATAAAAGAAGGCTTAGTAAAAATGACAATTGCAGATAAACCAAACAGCCCATTGCAAAAATATAGTCTTACCGATAAGGGTAGATAAGTATTAACGATACTTTAATTGAAATTAAGGAAGTGTGAACATGAAAAACAAGTTAAAAGAAAAAATGCTGTCCGGCGGTAAAGTTCTGGGTACTTTTTTTCAATTAGGTGGGAATACGGCAGTAGAATGTCTTGGTATATCCGGTCTGGACTTTTTTATAATTGATACGGAGCATGGGCCTTTTGACGTTGAGACATCAATGGATTTTATAAGAACCGCTGAACTGAGAAATATAACGCCTCTCGTCAGGGTCAAGGATGTTTCAAGGCCTTCTATACTCAAAATGTTAGATGTAGGTGCAAAGGGATTGATAGTGCCCTGTGTGGATACGGTAGAACAAGTGAGAAATTTAGTGGAGTGGTCTAAGTATTATCCTATGGGGAAAAGGGGGTTTTTTACTGCAAGGCCGGCGGGGTACGGCTTTGAAGAATATGCTCAAAACTTAGATAACTACTTTAAAGTATGCAATGATGAAACCTTATTGATACCTCAATGTGAAACCATGGGTTTTCTAAACAACATTGAAGAGATTGTGAACATAGAAGGAGTCGATGGAATCTTTATAGGCCCTTATGATTTGTCCATAGGGATGGGCAAGCCGGCTCAGTTTAATGATCCGGAATTCCTGCAAGCTGTAGCAAGGGTATTAAAAGCTTGTAAGGATGCGAAAAAGTTTTCGTTTATATATACCGGAGATAATTTGTCTGCAAAGAAATATTTTGCCCAGGGTTTTGACGGGGTGGCAGTAAATTTTGATGCAGCTATTTTCATAAATGCGTACAGGGCAATCATAAAAGAAATTAAAGAATAACCATGCATGGGTATGTTCGTAGTCTTGCAGCTTTTTTGCTATAAGAATAATGATACAGCGCAATATACAAGCAACAATGCCATAACTGTATTGATTATTTTACTTTTATCTATAAGAAGCTTTTGAAAAATAGAACCGAACAAGCCCCAACAGCAATTGGATATAAAGGCTAAGGAACATAAAAAAATAGCAAAACCGATATATACTAAACCCGGCGCATAAAACGGCACTATAAAGGTTGCAACAGTTGTGATGGCATAGATAATTCCCTTCGGATTGACAAATTGCAGAAGCACTCCGTGTAGGTATCTATTGGTGTGCTTATCGATTCCTGAATCACTTTGAGGCTTG
>JAAYKT010000337.1 GCA_012522255.1 Clostridiales bacterium | reverse complement strand
TTTTTATACTAAATGAAGATATACAAAACATAAAAATTATACTATTTGGTTAGTTTAGCCTGATTTTTATGTAATATTCTAAAATTACTTATTCAAAATTAGCATAATTACATTTCGGAAACACAAAATAAGAATTAGGCGCAATACAATCACAACAAAAAGTTTTTCATATTTTTGTTGATATGATGACAGAAATAATGTATACTATTGGTAAGTACCCTATACAGGTGTACGGTATAATTATATGAGGTGATTAAATGGACATAACAATATCTGAAAAGGCTAGGGAACAGTTGAAACAAGACGGTTCAAAGAATTTAAGAATCTTTCTAAAAGGTTATGGATGAGCAGGTCCGACTTTTGGATTGGCTCAGGCTGAGCCGGAGGATGGAGATAAGACGCTGACTGTAGATGAAATGAATTTCGCTGTAGAAGGAGAAGTCTACGATTTAGTCAATAGTTTTGAAATTGATTATTACAAGGGAGTATTCCAAAAGGGTTATGTGGTTTATGCAAATGGCAATAGGGGAAGTTGCTAAAACACTACAAATAAAAAGGCAAGAGTTATATTCTTGCCTTTTTATTTATAGTAGGGAAGTTCTGCTTTCCTGTTATATACAAATTCATTTAAAAGTTAACCAAGGATATTTTTTCTTCTAAAAATCTTGCCATTGCGTAAATCAAATCCGAAAGTCTGTTAACATATTTTATGACGAAAGGATTTATCTCTTCTTCCCTATGCAATGTAATGATCCTTCTTTCCGCTCTTCTGCAAACAGTCCTTGAAATATGAAGAGCAGCACTTGCCTTACTACTGCCGGGTATTATAAATTTTGGTGTATTGTCTGATTTGCTTATGTAATAATCAATAAGCCTTTCCAAATTTGAGACATCTTTCTCCTCTGCCTTATTTGTAAATTTATCCTCATTTATAGTTGCAAGTTCGCCGGCTATATTAAAAAGCTCTTTTTGTATAAAGTTAATATAGTCAACAACTTCAGTGTCCTCGACGAAATTCTTAGCAAAGCCTAAAGAACAATTCAGTTCATCTATTGTGCCGTAACATTCAACCCTGATACTGTCCTTAAAGACTCTTGTATTATCATAAAGACTCGTTTGCCCTTTGTCTCCACCTTTTGTATAAATCTTCACAAAATCACCCTTTCTATAAAAGTATACTATTCCGAGGGTTATAACCATTATATTTCTACTGTATTGCTTCCCTTAAATCATCCTCTATTTTATCAAAATCAATCACATTTTCCTTCCCGTCTGCCATCCTTTTAATTTTAAACTTCTTTTCTTTCAATTCATTATCCCCTATTACAATGACATACGGTATATCTAATTTATTTGCATAGTCCAATGCCTTTTTTAACCTTCTTTTAGTCATTTCCATATCAACATTAAATCCCAATTCCCGTAGCATTGTAGCTAAATTAAAACATTCTTTTTCTGTTCCCATTGGGATTATATAGATTTGTGCAGGCACGCCATACTCTGCCTGCCCTTTCATTTTTAGCGCCTCATATATGACATCCAATCCGAAAGACATTCCAACGGGGGGATATTCTATATCACTTTCTAAAAAACCGCCAATTATTTTATCATAACGACCACCGCCACCCAAGCTGGATGTAATAGAACCATCTATCAGAAATACTTCCCATATGGTACCTGTATATATTTCCAATCCCCTGGCAAGAAACGGTGAAAATCTTACATAATCATCTAAGTTGGCGGCTTCTATATATGAATTTAACTCATTTAATTCCTGTATGCCTTCGTCTATCTGATCATTGATTGGATTTTCTGACAAATATTGCAACAAGGCTTTAGGATCCATTTCTATAAAGCTGAATAGCTTTTCTGCAGATTCCTTAGCAATACCTTTTTCATTTAATTCTTCAAAAACACCATCTTTACCTATTTTTTCATATTTATCTATGCTCAATATCACAGAACTTGCTATATCAACATCTATTTCGGAAGCCTTTACCAAACCGGACAATAGTTTTCTGTTATTATAAGTTATGTATGTTTCCAATCCAAATTTTTTAAACACTTCTGAAGTTATAGCAAAATATTCTGCCTCTGCAAGCATTGAGCTAACGCCGACCACATCTACATCACACTGTGTAAATTCTCTGTTTCTTCCGGTTTTTACGGGCCCGTCTCTGAACACTTTGCCAATTTCATAGCGTTTAAAAGGCATCCTTAGATCTGGGTTTAACCCAACTACTTTCGAAAAAGGCACTGTTAAGTCATATCTGAGGCCAAGTTGCCTATTTCCCTGGTCATATAACGTATAAACTTCTTTTAGTATTTCTGCCCCGCCTGCATATTTTGAAGCCAAAAGCTCAAAGTGACAAAGAATTGGAGTCTCTAAAGGTTGATATCCAAACTTTTCAAATACATCTTCCAATTTTCTGATAATATCTTGCCTTATTTTTTGTTGTTGCGGTAAGTAATCCAAGGTACCCCTCGGATTTTTTAGCTCAATCATATTAATCTCCTCCTGTTTTTAAAGATTTTAAAATCTGTATTAACCTTATTATTTATATTTAAACATACTATATAATTATCTTTTAAAATAAAAACACCATATAAGCTATATTATATGCCTATATGGCGCAGATATCATCATCATAGGCACAAACGACTTTGGCGCTTGCCCTATGATATAATCACGGTCTCAAGCGCTTATTGTGGTGATGCTGGATTGTATTTATCAAAACATTCAACATTCTTTTTCCGCCAAGGCAACTTTTAAATAATATTAACATTAACATAGGTTTATTTCAATAAAAATACCAAAAGAGTTTTTTTATCGTCTGCATTATAGTTAAAGCTATTACTTGTTACAACTCATACCATAATTCATATTTAAAGAAATAAGCTTTTAGCTTTTTCACAACGTAATCCTTATCAATCACTAATAATTCTTATTGTAGAATTATAACACTATATAATGTGTGAACAGTAACAGTAAATAACTTCCCAATGAAGAATTAATATTGCTTACTGCGTTGAATTATAATAGTCTTTCCTTTATAATAAATTTGTACAAATATTAGAGAGGTGATTAAATGGACATTAAAGGATCCAAAACAGAAAAAAATCTAAGAGCTGCATTTGCAGGTGAATCAGAGGCCAGAAACAAATATAGTTATTTTGCCTCCAAAGCAAAAAAAGATGGCTATGAACAAATATCGGCAATATTCCAGGAAACAGCTGATAATGAGAAAGAACATGCTAAAATATGGTTCAAATTGTTAGATGGGATAGGCGATACCATGGAAAACCTGAAGCACGCTGCAGAAGGCGAGAATTATGAATGGACTTCAATGTATAAGGAATTTGCCGAAGATGCAAAGGAAGAAGGCTTTACCAAAATCGCAAAGCTATTTGAAATGGTTGCAGAAATAGAGCGAAGACATGAGGAAAGATATTTGTCTTTACTAAAAAATATAGAAGAGGGTACGGTTTTCAAGAAAGAAGGAAAAATCTATTGGAAATGTAGAAATTGTGGTCATATACATGAAGGTGTCAAAGCACCTGAGATTTGCCCCGTGTGTGATCATCCAAAATCATATTTTGAAGTGGATTGTGATAATTACTAAAAGGTGGCTTTCGCCACCTTTTTATTTACCCGCCGCAAAGCTATCAAAATATCCTTGAATCAAAACTATAGGGGTGCCTTTATCTCCGCTTCCGCTTACTAAATCACATAAGCTCCCCAATAAATCAGTTAGTTGCCTTGGTGTTGTTCCTATTGATTTTTCTTCCTCGCCGGCTTCATGCCTTTTTTCTTTTATTATTCTCATTGCTTCATCAATAGCCGCATCATTATCTAAATTTTTTAGCTTATTATCTGCAATATATTTTAACTTTACCTCGTCAGGCATTCCTTTTAGCCCATTTGTATATCCGGGGGATATAACCGGATCAGCCAACTCCCAGATCTTTCCTCTTGGATCTTTAAAAGCGCCATCTCCATAAATCATAACTTCTATTAATTTTCCCGTTTTTTCTTTTATTAATTTCTGAATTATATTTACAAATTCATCACAATCCCTCGGAAAAAGTTTTATTTCTGATTCGGTTGCTTTATTTGAGCCGAGTAAGCCGTATTCGGGATTGTAACCATGATTTTTATTAGGTTCATTCATAATATCATCCAAGCCAAAAACCTTTTCAGCTCCCGATTTTTTTAGTATTTGTTTTGTTCTATGCCTTTCATGAACATTTGCAACTAATATGTCTTTAGAATATCTTAAAGAGGCTTTAACATCATTTGAAAGATAAATTTCTATATTACCATTTGCTGCAGAATTTTTATAAAGTTCCACATAGTCTATTCCGGTGAATGGGTGTAAAAACTTTTCTCCAAATAACCTGCGGTATTCTGATTCGCTTATTGTATCCGTATATTGATTTATCCCTATCTCATCCATATCATCCTTGTCCATTAAATTATTGCCCATCTCGTCAGAAGGATAATTCAAAAATAAATAGATTTTCTTATTTGTCAGCGCTATACCTCTGAGTATTGAATAAAATCTATTCCTGCTCAGTATCGGAAAAAGTACAACTAAATCTTTATCAAATTTTTCATTGATCGCCATAGTGATTTGGTCAATGGTTACATAATTACCCTGGGCCCTTGCTAACAAAGATTCAGTAACCCCCAAGACATCCCTGTCCCTCAAAGAATAATTTTCTTTCTCCATTGATTTTAGAATTGAAGTTACAATTATATTTGCCAAATCGTCCCCTGCTTTGATAATTGGTGTTCTTATTCCCCTAGCGATTACGCCTACTGTTCTTTCCATTTATAATTCCCCCCAACAGTTTCTTTTTGCCCAAATATGAGACTAAGATAACTTAAGCCTGTAAATAAATGATATTTCTCTGTTACAGTACAAAATTCTCAATAACTTGGGCAACACCATCATCTAAATAATCACCGGTTATATAGTCAGCTCTTTCTTTAACGCTTTCTGCCGCATTTCCTACTGCTACCCCCAATCCGGCATATTCAATCATACTTATATCATTTTCGTTATCACCGATAGCTATTACATTACTCCTATCAATACCATATAACTCACATAGTATCTTAATCGCATTACCCTTACTGATACCCTTGTTCATAACTTCCATGTTCCCTTTTAATGATTGACTGATATTAGCTAACCCCGTAACATTTAGACTGTTTCTTACATATCTTAAGGAATCCTCATTACTATCAACAACTACTGCCTTAACTATTTCATTTTTAGAGTTTCTTACAACTTCTTCTAATTCATCTACTACTTTAATACCTATTTTATCCTCATCCTCCAGGTTTTCATTCCATTGGCTGTACCTTGAAGAGACATTCACTATTTTTTCTGTAAAAACGGTGTTATCAGAGAAAAGGTGGCAAAACAATCCTTTTTCACGACATAATTGTATCATTTTTATTGCAACATCAGTAGATAAAATACTTTTAAATATAGTCTTATTCGTATGACCTTCACGTATTATTGCCCCATTACTTGCTATTATCGGTGTTATAATATTTAAAAGCCTGGCATAAAACTTTGCCGAAACATAAATTCTACCCGTAGCAACAACGATATGTACACCTTTATCCATCGCACCACGCAGTGCCCTTTTGTTCCTCGGCGAAACTGTTTTTTCCTTGTTTAAAAGAGTATAATCCATATCCGTTACAATCATTTTATACTTGTTACTGTTTAGCCCCATTATAAAAGTCCTCCTAAGTAATTTTAAAACACAATAGCTTTCACATGCTTTATTATACCAAAATATTTAAATTTTTTCATTCACCTATATTATGAAGTTATAATAAAAAAAATAATAACCCTAATAAATTTCAGGTTATTCCAAATAATTATAAAGTTGGCAAAGGCACTAACTATTGATAAAATGCACCGCTCCAAGCAAATCGTTAAAAGATGCACCGCTTTTGCACACCCCTATGAAGTTGCCACCGTATCTGCCTTTACCAGTTTTACACCATTGATAATTGCCAAACAGGAAAAGATACTGCTCTTTTCGTTTCCGAAATTGTCTAACCTTTTGGAGCTCGCTGAAAGAAACACCTGCTTTCGTGCTCGTGTTATTCCTACATAGAATACCGACAACTCGTCTAAAGCGATATCCCGAAAACCCGCCGACAGAGGG
>JAAYKT010000038.1 GCA_012522255.1 Clostridiales bacterium | reverse complement strand
GTATAATAAATATATTGAGATTATATTTCAGCTTACGGATATGATTTTGGATCCGGTAAGAAAACTAATAGAAAGATTTGGTATTGATACAGGAATGATAGACTTATCTCCTATAATAGCTTATTTTTTATTACAATTGATTGAAAATTCGATAAAAAGAATAATATGGGCATTATTATAGAATAAATCCTTGTATTAAGTTTACATAATAGTATATGGTATATTATCAAAAGAAATAAAGCGCGAATAAATAACCTTTTATATAGATATATTATTAATATGCGAATGGAGGTTTTGTTTGTATGTTAACTCCTATGGATATACGCAATAGGCAATTCAAAAAGGGGTTTCGGGGATATAATGAGGATGATGTGGATCTGTTTATGGATAAAATAGTGGCTGATTTTGAAAAAATGTATAGGGATAACAACGAATTAAAAGATAGGGTTAACATGTTTAACGAAAGGCTGGAAAGCTATTCCGAAATGGAAAAAACACTCCAAAGTACATTGGTGATAGCACAAAGGACATCGGAAGATATAGTAACTAATGCCAGGAAAGAAGCAGAGCTGATAATAAAAGAATCGGAGGAAAAACGAAAAGAGATTATTTCTCAGGCAAACATGGATATCTTGGACTTGAACCGTGATATTGAAGAATTAAAAAAACAATTGCAAATATTCAAAACCAGATATAGGACTTTTTTAGAATCCGAATTAGAAAGTTTGGAAGCTTTTTTTAAGGAATTATAAAAAATACTCTTTCATTCTAATGGCAGGGTTCAATCCCTGCCATTAGAAATTATTGCATAGCGGAGAGCAAGCCGCGAATGGAAGCTGGATGTTGGAAGTTGATTGCTTGATGCGCCGGCGGAGCTTTGCTCTGTCTTTGATAAATGAGATATGAGAAGTGAAAGATATATTTAAGGGGAGGTGACATTCTGATTGAAAGAGTTCTTTCTATTAAGGAGAATGTAAAGATGTCAAAAATGTCTAAAAAGAAAATTCCAACCTCCGATAAAAAAGATAAAACAGAACAGATAGCCACTTTACTGGGCGAGTCAAGATTTGAAGAATATGTTGAATTGATATCCAATCCTAAAAAGATTATAAAAAGAAATTTTATCGCAGGGATAGCCAGGGGTTTTGGTATGGCTGTGGGTTTTACACTATTGGGTGCTGTGGGATTATATATTTTACAAAAACTTGTAGTTTTAAATTTACCCTTTTTTAGTAATTTTATTGCAGAAATAGTTAAACTTGTTCAAGATAGACTATAGGAGGTTATTTATTGGAGAAAAAACAAACGGATTTTTTTAAAGACTTACTATTAAAAGAAAAGGAAACAAAGGAAAAATCCTTATATACTGATAAAATTGGTTTAGGTGCATCCATAAAAGATGATTCAGGTGAATTATCATCCTATGATAATCATCCCGGAGAACTGGGTTCAGCAACTTTTGAGGCAGAGAAAAATATTTCGTTTCGGAAAAACTATAAGACTATAATAAATATGGTAAATGATGCAATCAGAAAAATAGATGAAGGTAAATACGGAGAATGTGAGGAGTGCGGTAAAAGTATAGATTTTGAAAGACTAAGACTCATTCCTTACACAAAATACTGCCAGGATTGTGAAAAAATACATGATGAGGCCAAAGAAGGTGATGAAAAGAAGAGACCTATAGAAGAAGAGGTGCTGATGCCTCCCTTTGGAAAGTCATTTCGCGATAACAGTATAGATGATAATGTTCAGTTTGACGGTGAAGATGCATGGCAAGCGGTGAACGTTTATAATGTTATTACATCAGATAACCCCTTTTCCAAAGAAGACAGCATGGGTTATGTGGAAGATGTGGAGCAAATAAGTAATGAGAAATATAAAAAACAAATAGAATAATTTTGTTAGGGGGATGTATTTGTATTCATTTTTAATCATCGCTGCTGTAGTTGGACTTGATCAATTATTAAAGTATCAAGTAATTGACAAAGTGATGCTAAAAACAAATATTGAAGTAATAAAGAACTTTTTTTATATTACCTATGTTGAAAATCACGGTATTGCATTTGGTTTATTTAAAAACAAAAATTCTTTTTTTGTGATAACCACAACGATTATTATATTGGCTTTGCTTTATACAATATATCGTTTTTATAGCAAAAAAATACTTTTTACCGTTTGTCTTGCTTTAATTGTAGGCGGAGCCATTGGAAACCTTATAGACAGACTGAGGCATGGTTATGTTATAGATTATCTGCACTTTACAATTTTTCCTCCTGTATTCAATCTGGCTGATGCAGCAATTGTTTGTGGGGCAGTTCTTTTAAGCTTGATACTATTTTTTGATAAAAGTATATCTATATAAAGCAAAGGTGTTCATATGAATGTTTATTATTTTGAAGTAAACGAAAAAGATGACGAAGAACGTTTGGATGTTTTTGTTTCTAAAAAAATTGAAAAGTTTTCGAGGTCTTATATAAAAAAAATAATAAATGATGGCATGATAAGCATAAACGGTCAAAAAAGAAAACCGAATTACAAATTAAAAATCGGTGACAGATTAGAAGTTTTGATACCTGAACCCGTAGAAACGGAGATTTTGGCAGAAGATATATATATTGATGTAATTTATGAGGATGACCATATTCTTATAGTAAACAAACCTCAAGGAATGGTAGTTCATCCAGCCCAGGGCAATCATAGGGGGACTCTTGTTAATGCTTTGTTGACTCATTGTACAAGCCTATCCGGTATAGGTGGTGTTAAAAGGCCGGGGATTGTCCATAGAATTGATAAGGATACATCAGGTTTGATTATTGTTGCAAAGACGGATGCAGCACATTTAAGACTCTCAAAAGAGTTAAAAGAACGCAGTATAACACGGAAATATATTGCACTTGTTGAGGGAAAAATGAAACATGATGATGGAGTGGTTGATGCACCTATAGGAAGGCACCTGAACGAAAGAAAAAAAATGGCCGTTGTAAATAGAAACAGCAGGAGTGCCAAAACATATTATAAGATACTCGAAAGATTTGATAATAATACATTGATAGAGGCTCAATTGGAAACAGGAAGAACCCATCAAATAAGAGTGCACATGGCTTATTTAGGACATCCTGTTGTAGGCGATATCACATATGGATATAAAAAACAAAACTTAAAATTAGATGGACAACTTTTGCATTCCTATAAACTTGAATTTTATCATCCTATTACAAATGAGTTTTTAAAGTTTTGTATTCCTGTTCCGGATTATTTTGAAGATGTTTTGAAGAAATTGAGACAAAAATTATAGAAATTCAGTGTGGTCGGAGTTCGAGAGGAGGAAACATATGGTCATAAAAACCGAATTATTGGATGAAAAAGCTTTTAATAGGGCTTTAACGAGAATTGCTCATGAAATAATTGAAAAAAATAAAGGCATCGAAGGCTTGTGTTTTTTGGGTATCAAAACCAGAGGTATACATTTGGCAGCAAGGCTAAGTGATAAAATATTTGATATCGAAGGTTTTAGATTGCCTTATGGTGGTATTGATACGGCAAAATACAGAGATGATTTGGAAAATGGCAGAAGACATAGTTTGGACAATGAAAAGCCTTTTGAATTTTCGGTTTTGGACAAAAAAGTTATACTCGTGGATGATGTTTTATATACAGGCAGAACCGTAAGAGCTGCTATGGATGCGGTGATGGATTTGGGCAGGCCTAAACTGATACAAT
>JAAYKT010000037.1 GCA_012522255.1 Clostridiales bacterium | reverse complement strand
GGACAGGGACAAGGCGGCAGCGGCACCGGCACCGGCACCGGAAACGGCAGTGATGTTGTAAGTGAAAATGGAAATAAAGGCTTAGGAATAGGTAAGAAGGATACAACCGGCGGCGATATAAAAGAATATGAAAAAGTGTTTGCCACAAGGCTTCTTGGAGGAGAAGGAGATAAAGATATTTTACAAGGAAATAAAAATGATAATGGGCAGACCAAAATTTTTCAAACAGAAAAAGGATTAACTGTAAAGGGTGAAATGCTTCCTTATAATCAAGTGATTGGTCAATATAAAGAAGAGGCTTTCCAAACCATGGAGAGCAGCCAAATTCCTCAGGGTATGCAAAATATTGTAAAGGAATATTTCACTTCGCTGGAAGATTAGGAGGAAAGTCATGCAAATAAATGAAAATGAAATCTTAGGAGCCGGGGAAAAAATAAAGGAAATTGAAAAGGAAATCAGCAAAGCAATAATAGGGCAAAAAGATGTAGTCAATCAGGCCGTTATTGCACTTTTAGCAGGCGGTCATGTGTTATTGGAGGGAGCTCCGGGACTTGGCAAAACACAATTGGTTAAGACCATGTCAAAGGTTCTCGACTTGACATTTTCCCGTATTCAATTTACTCCCGATTTGATGCCGGCGGATGTTATAGGAACAAATATTTTGGAAAGAGAAGAAAATGTCATGGAATTTAAATTTCATAAAGGCCCAATCTTCTCTCATTTAGTGTTGGCTGACGAAATAAACAGAGCAACACCAAAAACACAATCCGCTCTTTTGGAAGCAATGCAAGAGGGGACTGTGACTGCTTTTAACAAAACTTATGAGTTGCCTAAACCATTTATGGTAATGGCAACTCAAAATCCCATTGAGATGGAAGGCACCTACCCATTACCTGAGGCTCAATTGGATAGGTTCTTATTTAAAATCGAATTGAGTTTCCCCCGCTTTGATGAATTAAAAGATATCGTAGACTTAACTACTACAAATATTTCGACAAATATACAAACCGTAATAGGAGGAAAGGAAATCTTAAAACTTAGGCAAATAGCAAGAGAAATACCCATTGCCGGTCCTGTGTTGTCCTATGCCTTAAAAGCTGTCATGTATACTCATCCTGAGGGTGACTCCCCAGAGACTGCAAAAAAATATATTCGATTTGGTGCAAGTCCGAGAGCTGCCCAGGCTGTGGTTAATTCAGCTAAAGTAAAGGCTCTTATGGAAGGCAGGTATAATGTCTCTTTTGATGATATTAAATATGTTTCATATCCTGCTTTGCGTCATAGGATTTTTCTCAATTACGAAGCCATAGCAGACGGGGTAAATAATGATGGGCTGATCAGAGAAATACTTAAAAAATTAGATAGCGAGAAGATGTAAAATGGAGAACAGACTTATAAGCTCTGATTTTTTAAAAAGGTTGGAAAGATTATCTTTAAATATTGAAAAGCTTATGAATGCAGGCGGCGGCGGTGCCAGAAAGTCAAGGGCAAAAGGCAGCTCCGTGGAATTTTCGGATTTTAGAGAATATTCCTCCGGTGATGATATTAAAAGAATTGATTGGAATGCTTATGGCAGACTAAATAGGCTTTTTATAAAACTATTTATGGAAGAAAGGGAAGCATTCATCAATATATTTTTGGACTGCAGCAAATCCATGGAATTCGACAACAAAGCGAATTTAAGTATGGAACTTACAGCCGCACTCTCTTATTTATCTCTTATAAATATGGACAGACTTTGTTTAAACCTGATGGAGGGCAAAAATCTGAGAGTTTCTGAAGTTTACGGTGGCAGAGGACAATTTAACAGATCAGCATCATTTATAAATAAGGTTGAATTTGTATATGAAACGGATTTGATAACTGCCATAAAAAATAAAAGGTTCCCGGGTCGGGGCTTAGCGATAATTATATCTGATTTTTTCACTGATGGGGATTTTGAAGAAATTTTGAAATTTTTAACCTATAACAAACAGGAAATAGTACTTTTGCATATTTTGTCTTTATATGAACGCCAGCCCGACTTTGGCGGCAGTATCAGATTAAAAGATTCGGAAACGGGTGAAGAAATTAATGTTGAGCTTAGCACCTCCATATTGGATAGATATGAAAAAGCGTTGAATTCTTTTATAACTGATATAAATGAAAAATGTAAGAAATACGGAGGCTTATATGCGAACGTGACTTCAAATGAGAAAATGGAAAAGGTGCTATTTGAAGATTTGATAAAAAGCAGGATTATTAAGTAGGAGTGCTTATTTATGGGCTTTAACGCTGTTAATGCATTTTGGCTTTTACCTTTTTTAGGACTGATTGTTTTAATGTATCTTCTTAAAGAAGAACATGAAGAAAAGGAAATATCCAGCCTATATCTTTGGAAAACGGCAATGGCTAATTCGGAGGTAAAAAAACCCTGGCAAAAATTAAAGAATAATATATTGATGATATTACAGCTTTTAGCTGCTTTTTTAATAATTATTACTTTGGCTAAACCTTATGTTAAAACACAAAAAGCTTTAAGCGGTAATATTATTATCGTCATTGATAACAGCGGCAGCATGAATGCGCTGCTAAAAGACAAAAGCAGACTTGAGACTGCAAAAAACATGGCAGAAAACATCGTGAAAGAAGCTGAGCACAATTCATTTTTTACAGTTATATCATCAGCCGGTGATGCAAAAATTGAAATAAGCAATATAAAAGACAAAGCTGAAATTATAGATACAATAAAAGCTATAAAAAAAAGCGATATGCAAGGGAATTTAGAAAAACAAAAATCAATTATAAAGGCAATTTATAATCAGTATCAG
>JAAYKT010000336.1 GCA_012522255.1 Clostridiales bacterium | reverse complement strand
CCCCAAGTAATAGTAAAGTACCCGGGGAAAATTTAAAAAAGGGTATGCATGAAGCAAAAGACAATAGATTAATGCAAATTGGAAATCAGGTAAAAGAGGTAATTTTATGGAACATACGATAGAATTAACTCCATTCATATGTGAATCTATAATGGCAAATAAAAAAGTATGGCCATTTATAGAAAAACAATACGAAACCAACCGGGCGTATTATTATAATTTGTATAAAAATAGTCCCTGGTGCAATCATTATATTTTAACCAGTCAAACATTGAAAAGAGAAATCATTGGACAAAAAACAATAGGAATACTATTAGGGGCAGATGAGATTATACTTAGAAAAATAATAAAAGCCGGATGGCCTGCAATATTTGAATATGTCCGCAAGCAACAGCAAAAGAATCTTCCGTATGACATGGAAGGAATATATAAGACAATGGAGAGCATACATAAGAGGACCGAAAAAATAAGTGATGATGAATATAACAGTTGGTGTTATATGGGCATACTTGCTGCCCAAATGCAGGGAGTTGAAAATGACCCGGCTGATCCTTTATTAGAAACAGTGTTAAGAATGTCCCATGGTAGGATGGAATGGATAGAAAATGAACAAAGATATTTGTTAAAAAATGTATCACCGTTGAGTCTTGCTGTAGGAAATAAATTGAAGAAAGAAGTCTTTAAAAAACATAATATCAAAAAGTATTTTCGCACATACCAGAGTGCGGAAGGAACAGCAATATATTAGGAATGAGTGTCACTCATCTTTGATTCAGAAAGTTTGGTAGTAAACATAGTTGAGGATGTGCCCTTAACTGAAAAAGAAATAGATCAAATCGCAATTTTATATACAGAGGAATTGGAAATACCGCCAGAACTATTTTTATTTGTAGGTACTATGTTGAAGTTATTATTAAAGGCATACAGGGAAGTAAAAAATGATTTCCTTGCAAATGATACAGGCGGTCTATATATGCGAGTAGAAGCAGCAGAGACGGATAATAAAAAGGCAAAAGACGAAATAGCCAGGTTAACAGGCAAAATTAAAAACCAAGAAGAAGAAATGATAAGACTCCGAAAACAAACAAGACACATATATAATGAAGCAACAGCAGAACATAAAGAAATAATTAGAACACAAGCGAAGGAAATAGAAACTTTAAAAGCACAAGCAGCAGCATTGCAAAATCAAATACAAGAATATGAACATTCCTTGTTTATTCCTGCAGAAGAACCTGCCGAAATAGATATTGAACAATACCGGGGGATAATCGTAGGTGGAAGAACCTCATGGCATGACAAGATCAAATCATATCTTCCAAGTTCATGGCGTTTTATACATCCGGATGACAATATAGATTTAACAGCTCTTAATGTTGATGTGATATTTTTTGCTACAGAGTATTTAAACCATGCTGTGTATTATTTAGTAACAGGCGAAGCAAGGAAAAGGCAAATACCGGTAGGGTACATACACCATATCAATCCCGAAGAAGTTCTGAAAGAAATTAAAAACATTTTGCTACAAATATAATAATAAATAACTGGAATAATTGATGCCCTTTTCAACAGCTTGGAAAGGGTTTTTATATGCATTAAATCGGAATTATCAGGAGGACAATCTATGAAAGAAATACTAAAAAGAGCCGCTAAGAAAAAAATATACAAATCAATCATTGCCCCATTGTTACCGATAATAGGCGTTGTGTTTGCGGTAGTAGTTATCATACTGCTTGTATTTGGTGCAACGCTCGGAGGCAGTCCAGCAGCTGGTGGTGACACTAATATGGACAATACAATAGATATTGAGGATCAGAAAACGATTGAATTATACACAGAGTTTGCGGATAACTGGAACATTTGGGATACCTGGCTATTAAATTCTAATACCAATGATGGTGTGCCTATAAACAACTTTTTGGACAGTCGTGGTATCAACACAAAAGACGTCAAGGATTGGCAGGACATCAGCGAAATCAAAAGACATAATAATAAACGTTCTTCCTATGGGAACATGACCAACGCCCATTCCTTGATGGATCGTGACCGGAAGGACTATGATTTGCTAAACAATTGGGGAACGATCCAATCATATATATCATGGTGGATGTATTTGCACTCGGATACAATAGAAGAAATTCCGGAAGGGCTATTCGAGGAATTCATAAAAGAAATGCACCCTAAATTCAAATACAGGACATCAGTACGCACTACTTGTGTATGGGTCGAGGATGAAGAGAACGGAGGGGGCGGCTGCGAGTGTTACCAGGACACAGAATACATGCTGATTGAAGCAGATACCATGCGGGGCCATTTTCTGTATGAATACGAATGGCATACTGATATAGACGACAATGGCTGCCAATCTACCTATGAGATACTTGCAGATACGATTGATATATCTCCGGGAGGAAACAGATGGGATAAAATCGAAAAATGGTTAGTTGAACACCTGGAAATACCTCTGACAGATGCAGAAAATGTAAGGTTAGTATTTCTGAATGCCGAAACAGCTTTCAAAGATAAAACTGAGGTTGTGGAATGGATGCTGACCAGTGATCCATTCATCGTAGTAACAAAAATCCCATTAGGATCTGTACCTTTACATATACAGGAACTATGTGGTGAAGCAGCTGAGAAATACGGAATACCTGTAGAAATATTGATGGCAATAGTCCAAAAAGAAACGGGCGGCACATATAATCCCACTGCATACAATCCCGAATCCGGTGCGAATGGCTTGATGCAGTTTATGCCTGACACTTGGGAGGCGTACAAAGTAGATGGTGACCGGGATGGGGAGATAAACATATATTCACCGGCTGATGCTATATTTTCAGCAGCTCATTATTTAAGCAGCCTTGCCGGTAGCAAGGTTGATATAAAGAAGGATAAGGATGTTGTTCTGGCAATATTGGCTCAGTACGGGGGGAATTCCACATCAACAGCGGCTCTGAACTATGCAAATAATGTATATTTGACAGCATTAAACTTCAGTCAACTAGATGCCATGGGATTGAGCGGGTTGGTTTTCCCGTTATCAGGTATGTCGCTTGCTAATGTAAATAGCGCATATGGTATGCGGTATCACCCGATT
>JAAYKT010000335.1 GCA_012522255.1 Clostridiales bacterium | reverse complement strand
TATCAGAATAATTCAATAGAAAAAATCAAACTTGTTGCCCGCGCTATTAACAATATGGAGTTTTACTGTGATGACAAGGTTTCAAGTATGGTGCTGACCGAAGATGATTTTATAAAAACCGGTGCAAAAGATGAAGATACCGAAGGCATAATAAACTTTGGACGGGATATCCAATCTGTAGAACTGGCTCTTCTTTTTAAAGAGAGCACAGAAGATAAGGTAAAAGTCAGCCTGCGGTCCAAAAATAATATAGATGTAAATGTTTTTGCGGGAGAATTCGGTGGCGGTGGTCATAAAAGTGCAGCAGGAGCAACTATGCCCGGTGATATAAGTACTGTAAAAAGAACAGTTTTGGATAAAGCTTTTGAATTGTTCAGGGTGGATAAAAAGTGAACGGTTTTTTGAATATATTAAAACCACCCGGTATGACATCACATGATGTAGTTGCTTTTGTACGCAAAACCGTCTGTATTAAAAAAGTCGGCCATACGGGTACATTAGACCCGGAGGCAGCCGGCGTATTGCCTATATGCGTGGGAAAAGCAACGAAAGCAGTGCAATACATAATAGACGGTAAAAAAGCATACAGAGCCAACATTAAATTCGGGACAGCTACCGATACACAAGACAGATACGGTAAAATTTTAAGTGAAAAGTATGTTTCAGATGTCAAAGTCGAAGATTTGCAAAATATAATACAGCAGTTTATCGGTAAGATACAACAAACCCCACCTTTATACTCGGCAATTAAGCATGAAGGTAAGAGGCTTTACCAATATGCCTATGAGGGGAAGCAACCCTTAGTTAAAAATAGAGAAATTGAAATCTTTGATATCGTAATTATTGATAAATTAAACAATAAAGAGTTTATACTTGATATTTTTTGTTCCAAGGGGACTTATGTCAGAACCTTATGCAATGATATAGGAATAATATCGGGGTATGGTGCCCATATGTCACAACTTGTCAGACTTGAATCTTATCCCTTTAAAATAGATGAATCTTTGACGTTAGAAGAAATAAGCCTAACAGCTCAAAATAATAGTATTGAAAATGCATTGAAAAGTTTGGACTATGTTTTTGAAGGATATAAAAAAATAGAAGTAAAAGACACAGCAAAAAAGCGCGCTTTAAATGGAAACACATTATACGACAATGATGTAAACGAAAAAAAATATGAACACGGAAATAACCTCAGACTATATGTTGATGAACAGTTTATCGGAATAGGGGAAGCCGGTTATGACGAGGCGAAGAAAAGGGATTACATAAAAATAAAAACCCTGTTCGTTTAACAAAAGGAGCAATATTATGTTGGTTTATAGGACTTATACGGAAGCGAAAAATACCGCACCTTACTGTATCACCATGGGAAGTTTTGACGGTGTACATATAGGACATAAAAAATTAATTGAAATAACTATAAAGAAATCCGAGGAATTAAACTGCAAAAGCATGGTTTATACATTTAATAGGCACCCCAAAAAAGCAATTATTCCCGGAGTTTTGCCGGAATTGATTACAACAGAGAAGTCAAGAATGAGAATTTTCGAACAAACCGGATTGGACAGCATCTATCTTGAAGATTTTTTAAAAATAAAAGGTATAAATGCGCAAAACTTTGTAGAAGAAATTTTAATAAAAAACTTTAAAGTCAAATGTATAGTAGCCGGATATAATTTTAGATTTGGGAAAAACCGTGAAGGCGATATAGAAACCTTAAAATCCCTCGGGTATAAACATGGATTTTCAGTTATAGAAGTAAAGCCCGTTATCATTATGGATAAAATTGTTTCCAGTAGTTTAATCAGGGAGCTTATTAAATCAGGGGAAATGGAAAAAGCAAGAGAAAATTTGGGCAGATACTTCAGTATAACAGGTACAGTAATACATGGCAGCAAAAGAGGAAGCAAATTGGGAATAAGAACCGCAAATGTAGAAATAAGCAAAAACATTGTTATGCCAAAAACCGGAGTATATTTTACAAATACTGTTTGTAATGGCTCGGTTTATGGCAGTGTGACAAATATAGGTTGTAATCCAACTTTTAATGGTGATAAAATAAGCATAGAGACTCATATTTTTAATTTTGAAGATACTATATATAATAGTGAAATAGAAATTATATTTTTAAAATGGCGCAGAGAGGAAATAACCTTTAATTGTGCCAAAGAACTTAAAGAACAAATTAACCGAGACATTAAAGATAGGCTATCATTTTATCCATAACACTTTACACATTGCAAAAGCTATGTTAGAATTTTATTGTTAAAAGAAAGCCGTTTGCTAGGTATAACGATTCACCAACGTTTAGCTTAGCTTGCGGGTAATAAAATAGGAGGTGAAACCATGGCATTAACAAAGGAACATAAACTGGAGATTATAAACAAATATCAGTTAAAAGAAGGAGATACCGGTTCACCGGAGGTTCAAATTGCACTTCTTACCGAAAGAATCAACACGTTGAACGAACACCTTAAGATAAATAAAAAGGATCATCATTCACGTCGAGGGCTTTTAAAAATGGTTGGACAAAGAAGAGGCTTACTGAACTATCTAATGACCAAGGATATCGAAAGGTATAGGACTATAATTGGTAAGCTTGGAATAAGAAGATAAATGGGCGGTTAATCCGCTCATTGTTTTATACTTTTCTTATAGTCTCATCTAAGATCATCTAATATTTAGACATTAAACAGCAATAATAAACTTACAGAAAAAAATTTATACGTTAGGAGGTAGTTTTTTGGATTTATTTCAAATGGAACTTGCCGGTAGAATATTATCCGTTGAAATAGGTAAATTGGCTCAATTGGCAGACGGATCTGCATTATTAAAATACGGAGATACTGCGGTCATTGTTACAGCATGCGTTTCTGAAAGCCCGAGAGAAGGTATAGACTTTTTCCCATTAAGCGTCGATTATGAGGAACGATTATATGCCGTTGGCAAAATTCCCGGAGGATTTATTAAAAGGGAAGGCAGGCCAACAGAAAAAGCCATATTATCTTCCAGATTGATTGACAGGCCTATAAGGCCTCTTTTCCCGGAGGGATTCAGAAACGATGTACAGGTAATAGCGACAATAATGTCAGTCGACCAGGACAATTCACCGGAAATTTTAGCCATGTTAGGTTCTTCAATTGCACTGTCTATTTCAAAAATACCCTTTTTAGGCCCTACTGCTTCTGTTTTAGTGGGTTTAATCGATGGTGAATTTATTTTGAACCCCAATGCAGAACAAAGGGAAGCAAGCGATCTGCATTTAGTGGTATCGGGCACAAAAGAAGCTGTTATGATGGTAGAGGCAGGTGCGAAAGAAATCTCTGAAGATGTTATGCTGGAGGCAATTTTGTTTGCACACGATAACATTAAAAAGATTGTTGAATTCATAGAAGGCATTGTAGAAAAAGTCGGAAAAGAAAAAATGGAAGTTGAAATACTCATACCCAATGAAGAATTGGAAGGAAAAGTTAAAGAGTTTGCAACAGATAAAATGCTAAAAGCTATTAAGACGGTTGATAAGCAGGAAAGATTGGAAAACATGGATAAAGTCACTGAAGAAACAATGGAATATTTTGGTGAAGATTATCCTGATAACTTAAAAGATATCGGAGAAACACTGTATAAAATAAAGAAAGAACAAGTAAGGGATCTTATTTTAAAAGAAAGAATCAGACCTGATGACAGAAAAATTAATGAAATAAGGCCCATATCCTGCGAAGTCAGCTTACTGCCCCGTGTGCATGGCTCAGGTCTCTTCACACGCGGCCAAACCCAGGTATTGACGGTAGCAACCCTTGGTGCTTTGGGAGACGTACAGGTATTGGATGGTTTGGGTGTTGAAGAATCCAAAAGATATATGCATCATTACAATTTCCCTCCCTTCAGTGTTGGAGAAACAAGGTTCTTAAGGGGCCCGGGGAGAAGAGAAATAGGTCATGGGGCACTTGCTGAAAGAGCACTTGAACCAATGATACCCGACATAGATGAATTTCCTTATACCATAAGACTGGTATCGGAAGTGCTAAGTTCAAACGGCTCATCGTCTCAAGCATCCGTATGCGGCAGCACATTGGCATTGCTTGATGCCGGCGTTCCCATAAAAAAACCCATTGCCGGGATTGCCATGGGATTAATGAAAGAAGAAGATAATGTTGTAATATTAACCGACATTCAAGGCATGGAAGACTTTTTGGGAGATATGGACTTTAAAGTTGCCGGTTCAGACTCAGGTATAACGGCGATACAAATGGATATTAAAATCGCGGGAATTGGTAAGGATATATTGCAATCCGCCTTGGAACAGGCGAAGGAAGGACGTCTTTTTATACTGGATAAGATGAATTCGGTTATTAATAAACCCCGTGAAGAATTATCACCCTATGCACCCAAAATCATTACCACAAGAATAGACCCGGAAAAAATCAGAGATGTAATCGGCCCCGGCGGTAAAACCATTAATAAAATAATTGCAGAAACCGGTGTTAAAATTGATATAGAAGATGATGGAAAGGTTTATATTTCTGCTATAGATATGGCGAACGGCCGTAAAGCTCTCAGTATTATTGAGGGATTGACGAAAGATGTGACAGAAGGAGAAATCTACCTTGGCAAAGTAGTGAGAATAATGAATTTTGGTGCTTTTGTGGAAATATTACCGGGCAAGGAAGGTTTAGTCCACATATCAAAATTGGATAAGAAGAGGGTGGAAAAGGTAGAGGATATAGTAAGCGTGTGTGATGAAATACTGGTAAAGGTTACAGAAATAGACAAGCAAGGAAGAATAAACCTATCAAGGAGAGACGCACTGAAAGATGATGCGGAAAAGAAGGAAGATCAGTAATTAACATCAAATTGTCATCCTAAAAGAAACGAAGAAACTTGAGCCCTTTGCAATGTTTAGGATGACAACCAAAACCTTATGGAAGGCTTTGAGAGTGTGCGTTTATTGCAAGAATAATGACTTCTAAAAACTATATGATAATTATTTAATGCGGCGATGCCGCTTTTCTTGTTTTAATTGATGCCCCTTATGAATATTTATTAAATATAAAGATTAAGGGGCTGAGATCGTGAAG
>JAAYKT010000334.1 GCA_012522255.1 Clostridiales bacterium | reverse complement strand
AATCGCGGGATTACTTCACGATATATCGCATACTGCATTTTCACACGTTATTGATTTTGTGTTTGAAAACAAAGATGAAGATTACCACGAAAAAATTTATCATCAAATCATAGCTGATTCAGAAATCCCTCTTATTCTTAGTAAATATGGATATGATTATAAAAATATACTTTTAGACAGCTCTAAATGGAGCTTGCTCGAACAACCAGCTCCTGAGTTATGCGTTGACAGGATAGATTACGCCTTAAGGGATATGCATCGATATGAAAGCATCACAATAGAAGAGATTGATGATTTCTTAGGTAATCTAATTATTATAGAAGGAAGAATATACTTAAAGGATGTAAAGACTGCTGAATGGTTTGTAAGAATTTATTACAAAGAGGTTATTGGTTACTTTATGAATCCTCTTAATATTTATGGTTATGATTTCTTGGCTAAGGCTTTAAAATTCGCTTTGGATAAAAAAATTATTAGCACAAATACACTACTAAGAACGGATGAAGAAGTAATGAACTTCTTGCGTTTGTCCAATGATATAGATGTTAAAAATCTTTTAAATCACATACACCGAAATGTAATTGTTAAAGAAGATAAGGTCGAATATCATTTGCATCGCAAAAATAAAGTGAGGTTAATTGACCCATCTGTATTCTATGATGGCCAACTTATCCCCTCCTCTGAATTATCAATTGAAATTAAAAAGATGAATGAAAACGCTAAGAGAAAAGCTGAGGAAGGTATGTATGTAAAAATAATTTCAAACTAATCTACTTTTTTACTTTAGATATAATAAAAAGGGATTTCCAATAGGAGGTCCTAAAATATTCAAAAAAACAACAATTCTATTCCTCAGTTGTGGAACCATAAATTTTCCTTGCGAAAAAGGAAGCATATCTTTACCAAACGGAAATTTTATGGGTAATGCCACAACAGACATAATAAAGATTGTGGATTTAAATGGTGGAGGCGACGAGAGTCGAACTCGTGTCCGAAACCGTATCCACAAGAGCTTCTCCGGGTGCATTTCCTGTTTTAAAATTCCCGCCTTATAACGCCCAGGAACAGGCTTTATAATTTGGTAGCTTCATAAATCCCACCGAGCTCAAAGCTTTGCCCAGCTGGTTCCCTGTCTTATGACGCCGGCTACCCGAGGTGCAGGAACCCCGGACCGACGGGCTGCGTTATGTTACGCAGCAGCTAATACGAAATTATCGTTTTTAGCGTTTATTTTTAATTTCCCGTTTTTTAAAGAGGCCAACGAGAATCCTCTACCCGCTACTCCAGCTTCAACAATCCCGTCGAAACCATTACGCCCCCATATTTGATTGTAATTATTATATCCTTCTATTTCCAGCCTGATACAATTCATTCAATAAAACATAAATATTACTGAACCTATAGATATTGTAGCATATTTATCACTCTCAATCAAGAAAGCTGCATGAGCTTGCGCGGCAAAAGGATTGTATTAAGTTCAAAACTCTTCCCACCGTTGGTGCTTTACTGATTGAATTCCTTCATTCTCCGGTCGATTTCACGTTTTGCGGTCCTATTCGCAATGTCCTGACGTTTGTCAAAAAGCTTCTTCCCCTTGGCAATGGCCAGTTCTACCTTTACTCGGCCATTCTTGAAATAAACCTGTAGGGGCACGAGGGTCAACCCCTTTTGTTGGGTATAACCAACCAGTTTGTTGATTTCATATCGATGCAACAGAAGCTTTCGATCCCTTAGAGGGTCTTGATTATATATGTTCCCCTGCTCATACGGGCTCACGTGCATCCCGCTTATGAAAACCTCAGCGTTTTTGATATAGGCATAGCTGTCGCGAAGGTTTACCTTTCCCTGCCGGATCGACTTCACCTCTGTCCCGGTTAGTTCTATGCCAGCTTCATAGGTTTCCTCAATAAAATAATCATGCCGTGCCTTTTTGTTTTGTGCTACTTGTTTTATTGCTTCCTTTGCCATCTTACCGCTTCCAATCCGGATAAACCAGCACATTCGTTTTCGGTTTTCCTAAAGAGCCGGATTTATATTATATAACGAATGCGCAGAATAATCAATATGTAACCTTTACCTTTCTGAGAAGTTGCTATAAGCACAAAGACTGCTATGCTCTCTTATCAGTTTCATTAAAATATGGAAACCTACCTTTAGAAAATGGTGTTCGGTACTAAAACATATAAAACAGAGGTCAAGTTTTTTGTT
>JAAYKT010000333.1 GCA_012522255.1 Clostridiales bacterium | reverse complement strand
GTATATGATGGTATATTAAGCGGAAACATAAAAACTCTTTTCGGTGTCAAGTATATCAAAAAGGAATCTTTTTACGGCAATTCACGCTTTGATATTTATTTTGAAAAAGAGAACAGCAAAGGTTTTGTTGAGGTAAAAGGCGTAACGCTTGAAGATAATGGCGTAGCGATGTTTCCTGATGCCCCCACTGAGAGAGGCAGGAAGCATTTAATAGAAATGGCTGATGCGGTGTCAAAGGGATATGAAGGCTTTATATTTTTTTTGATACAATTCAAAGGTGCCAAATATTTCACACCAAACAATATTACAGATCCTAAATTTGCAGAGGCATTGTCATTTTGTTCAAAAAATGGCGTAAAAATTCTTGCTTATGACTCTGATGTTAAAAAAGACGAAATAATCATTTCCAAACAAATAGAGATTTTGTTTTAATTTGGATAAGGTTTATCGATAATTTTTTTGAATAACATAATACTTAAAAATCAATAATAATATTGAATAGTATTATGGAGGTAGATAAATGGGAGACAAACCGCATAAAGGCCATGATCATATTTCGGGAGTAAAATGTGTTGTGAATACTTGTCACTATCATTGCCCCGGTGATCTCTGTTCAGCAAACTGTATTGAAATACAGCATAGAAATGCTTCGACATCTGAGGAAACAGACTGTGTAACATTTACACCCAAGTAGAAAAGGTGGTCATTATGACCACCTTTTTGCTATAGTAAGGCTCCATAGAATGAAACAGAATCGTGATTATGCTTTATGTTGTGAATAATGTAACAAATGAATATCAACAAAACTCCATGTTTGGGGTATGGTATAATTAAGAAAACTATAAATGTGTAAAGTTTTAATTTGATTTTTAGTATAAAAGAGGTGTTTGGTATATGAGTAAGAATATGGGATCAAATGTTATGACAAAGGAAATATATCTTGCAGGGGGGTGTTTTTGGGGTTTGGAGAAATACTTGGCAGGTGTAAAAGGCGTGACGTCCACTGAGGTAGGTTATGCCAATGGAAAAACGCCTGACCCAACATATCAGGAAGTTTGTTTGGATTATACGGGCTATGCGGAAACAGTTTTTGTGGAGTATGATTCCGATAAAATAAGTCTTGCTTTTTTATTGGGGTTATACTTTGATGTGATTAATCCTGTTTCTGTTAACCGTCAAGGACCGGATACAGGCAGCCAGTATAGGACAGGTATTTATTATGTAGATGAAGAAGATAAGCCCATTATAGAAGAAAACATAAAAAAGCTGCAAACGCATTATAAAGATCCTATAGCTATTGAGGTGGGACCTTTGGTGAATTACTATAAGGCAGAGGAATATCATCAAAAATATTTGGATAAGAATCCGGGTGGGTATTGCCATATCAGTTGGGAACAAATCAACAAAGTCAAAACAAAAACAGTTGAATAGATATTTTTGTTTCTGTTAGCACGTTATTTATTTAATGCTTCTTATGTTAAAAATATTGGTATTTAATAGGGGTTTCGATTTCGGAAGGGCTTAGGGTTTTGTTGCAATATAGTTTATAGTATGAACCATGTTAAAAATAATTTTGAATGGTGGATAGACAAAGTAAACGCGACTTTTTTATGTAAAAACTGGGGGAGTAGCGTTTAGTCGGTAAAACATTGCCCCAAAACATGTAAAATTGGTATCCGAAAGCATAAAGAAGATGAATTCTGGGC
>JAAYKT010000332.1 GCA_012522255.1 Clostridiales bacterium | reverse complement strand
TAATATCCTTGGCGGAATCATGAAAAGGATTCAAAAATGCTTGGGGAGCATATAAAGTTGATTCATTAGATTACAAAACTTTGTCGGTTGTTTTACCGGAAAACGCAAGCATAGATGCCATGATGGATGCAGCGGCTATAAAGTCATTTATAAACAGCGATGGGAAGATTACGGAATATTCATTTGATGGATATAAAAAAACCGTTTACTCCGGGGATACGGTAATATTCGATGGAAGCGATCTTGAAGAGGAATATATCCCGACGGAAGAACCTGAGGATATAGCTGAAAAGAAAACAGAAGAGGGGAATTCAATAGGAATAATAGGGGGTGCTGACGGGCCTACATCGGTATTTATTTCAGGCAGCCCCATAAAAGCATTGCTGGCGCCGGTGATTATCAGCGGTTTTATATTCTTTACCATCGGTTATGCTGTAGGTACTAAAAGATATAAAAATAAAAATTAGGAGGGGTTTTACAAGATGATTAATGTTGTTGCAAAGCATTTTGTAAAAGAAGATAAAGTTGCAGAATTCATTGAAAAGGCAAAAAAATTAGTTGAATGCACCCTTAAAGAAGAAGGATGTATCAAATATGGTTTGTTTCAAGATGAGAATAATCCTGCAATTTTAACCATAATAGAAGAATGGGAAAACAAAAGTGCCCTTGATAGACATATGAAAACAGAGCACTTTTTAAGCATTGTTCCTGTATTAGGGGCCTTGGATGAAAAACCCAAGGAAATCAATTTGTATAAAAAGGTTGTGTAGGGATTTTAACCTTGATAAAGTCCTAAGGTCCTACTCACATCCATGACAAAAATAATACCGGTACCGGGTTCTTTGATGTTTAGTTTTTTTTCTATTGAATCAACGATAGAATCGGTGTTTTCGGTTTTTGCAAGTATAAGGACGATTTCTTTTTCCGGTTCTATTTTAATATTAAAAAGCGTTGCCTTTTCCCGTGTGCCGGTACCTCTTCCGTGAATCACAGTTCCGCCTGTGGAGCCTGCAGCCTCGGCAGCCTCCAAAACATCACCGGATAATCCTTTATCAACAATGGTAAAAATACATTCGTAAGCCACTTTGTTTTCACCTTCCTTTTTAAGGTTTGACCTGTTATAAAAGTGCCCTATCGGCATGGAGAACGCAATGCCGTGCCTTTTTTTGTTTAAATTAAATTTATCTGCCATTCTTTTATAAAAGATATCTTCGGATTCCTCATCTATTATTGTAATGAATATCTCTTTTCTTACATCCAAGGCACCTAATACATTAAGCCATTCGGCTCTCACTGTGCCCCTGCCCAAAAAAATAGTTCCCATTTTTCCGCCTAATACTTTTGACAATTCCAAAGCTTTGCTTCCTTTTCCAAAATCTAATATACAAGAAAAAAGAATAAGATTGTCTTTAGCTGATATCATGTGCAATCGCCTCCTTTTTTGCTTTGAATTTAAAAATAAGACCAAGTAACTGTATTGCTACCAAAGGAGTCATAGCAACCATTGCTATTACTCCAAAACCGTCAATTAATAGGTTTGCCGTGGGAATTGCATTTGCAGCGCCTTGGGCAAAGGCTAATATAAAGGTTGCTGTCATGGGGCCAGAGGCAACACCTCCTGAGTCATAGGCTATACCGACAAAAATAGGCGGAACTCTATAGGATAAAAAAGCTGCAAAAGCAAAACCGGGGATTAAAAAATGCCATAGCTTTAGCCCCGGAATCATAATTCTGAACATAGTCATGGATACAGCAAAGGCAATGCCTATGGACAAGGTTACTAAAATAACCTTTCTTTTTATATGCCCTGCGGTAACTTCTTCAACCTGCTCAGTCAACACATAAACTGCCGGTTCTGCCAAAACAATCACCATACCTAATAAAAATCCGATAATTGGCAATGCCCATGGATATAAAGTAGCAATTCCTTCTCCAAGGGCTCTTCCCACTTCCATAAAGCCGGCATTCACCCCTATTAAAAATAATGCAAGCCCGATAAAAGCATAAAGAAGACCCTTTAAAATAGTGTTTCTATTCCTTTTATGCAATTTAAATCTATATTTATCAAAAATCAAGAATAATATCAAAAGGGGAACTATGGTATAAACAGATTCCTTTAACAGCTGTGGGAATACTCGCATGTAGGGAGCTAATACTCCTACATTAGGTGTAAAAGCATCCACATGTCCCTGCATATTATTAAGTTTCTTTATAATGCCCATTGCCAAAATGGCAATAATAGGGCCGGCAGATGCCTGACCTACCATGCCAAAACTGTCTTCTTCCACAGTATCACCACCCTTTAATTGAGAGACACCGTATCCCAGAGCCAATATAAAGG
>JAAYKT010000331.1 GCA_012522255.1 Clostridiales bacterium | reverse complement strand
TTTGGAAGACGAGGTTTGGCTCAATCCAGAGCGTTCAAGGAAGGAACCCGAATCCAAAGAGAATATTGCATCGTAACTACAATGCAAATTTCTGGGGATAGCGACAACTAGCTTGACAAATACCGTGAACCGGCTTCATTTGTTCAGTACACAATACTATATTTAACATATTGCATATTTGGTCTTAAGAAACAACCTGTTATTCATAACGTTAAGGAAGCCCTTTTTATTACAATGGGCATAATCATGACAGGATCAGGTCAGGGGTTAATCTTGTTAGTAGGTGTATGGGGAATTTGGTTTATGAGGAGAGTCGTGTTCACTATAGGGGCAAAACAACTGATTCTTGGAATGTGTGTTGTTGCTATGGCGATCGTATTTATTCCGGTTTTGCTAGACATTCCAATTGTCGCCGGTAACATAGAGAGAGCTTTTGATTTTGAACAAGGCGGACTCGGCTATGCGGGAATTGCTCGCATTAGGAATTATTCTTATCTAATAGAGTTTCCGCTTCTTTTTAAGTTCATTGGTATGGGTTATGGAAACGTTCCAGTAGATACCTATCTGCCAAGTCTGGCATATACTCTTTACAGTAGTGGCCTGATTGGTGGTCTGTTAGTATTATGTTTCTTTATAAACATGTACCGCAAAACTATACACTTCCAGAATGTTTTCGTCATACTATACGGGATTCTAATTATCGGTTCTACCGCTTTTTTCGCTTTAAATGTTTGCTTCTATTTACCATTTCTGACTTACAATAGCAATAGATCCGATTCCTTTACCGAGGTGCAGCAGGCCCACGGAAGAACTGCCTAGTCAGCGCTAGTTCTTGACTGGTAAAAATTCGTACAAACCACACTTGTCCGGATTAGCTTACACACAAAATACCGTTGGATCATCTTGAATAGTAAAATATGCAGATGTCGAACTTAGTCCAAAAGGAGTAAAATATGAAACCAAGGATTATGCTAACTAAACGACCCTTTATACGTAATGTACTCATAGTGGCTTCGGGAACTGCCGCAGCTCAGGCCGTAAGAATCGCCCTGTCACCCATTATAACTCGGCTTTATGGACCCGAATCTTTCGGACTATTGGGTGTCTTCACAGCGATTGTTGGAATCATTGGACCGATATCAGCCCTGGCTTATCCTATTGCAATTGTTCTCCCGAAGGAAAATAGGGAAGCCAGGGGATTACTACGTCTTTCTGTGTATATCTCGTTTTTTATAGCTACTAGTACTCTACTACTATTATTATTATTGAATAATCAAATTGCGATAGCGTTTCGAATAGTAGATATAGCCCCATTCTTGTTTTTGATACCCCTCGTTATTGTATTTTCGGGGTTGTTACAAGTTGCAGAGCAGTGGCTTATACGTACCCAGCAATTTGGTGTAACTGCTAAGGTTACAATTATACAGGCCATTATCTTGCAGGGAGGTCAAGTGGGAATTGGCCTATTCCATCCCTCTGCGCTAGTACTCATAATTTCGTCTGTACTAGGCCAAGGGTTGAAGGCACTAATGATGATAGTTGGTGCAAGGAGATCATTATATACAGAGTCTGAGAATTCATGTAAAGAGACTGCTAGTACTATAAATTTGGCTAAGAAATATAAAGACTTTCCAATATATAGAGCCCCAGAGATATCTATTAGTGCTGTCTCTCAAAGTCTTCCGATTTTACTGCTGACTAGCTTTTTTGGGCCTGCCTCTGCTGGCTTTTATTCAATTGGGAAAACTGTTTTAAATCTGCCGACACAGCTCATCGGTAAGGCTGTTGGCGATGTATTTTACTCTCGCATTTCGGGAGCTGCAAATAACAACGAAAACCTCAGCCGTCCTATAGGAAAAGCCACTTTAGTACTTGGGGCTATTGGAATACTTCCATATGGTTTAGTAATAGCATTAGGCCCCTGGTTATTTAGCTTTGTATTCGGTACGGCTTGGACGCCAGCTGGTGAATATGCAAGGTGGATAGCGCTTTGGTCTTTGTTCGGGTTTATGAACAGACCGAGTGTCGTCGCTTTACCCGTGCTATCTGCACAGGCTTTTCATCTGAAGTATACGGTATTTATGCTGATAGTTAGGGTGGTGGTACTAGCAGTAGGTTATTACGTGTTCGACAGCGATTTAGTGGCCGTTGCACTTTTCTGTGTATCAGGAGCGTTACTT
>JAAYKT010000330.1 GCA_012522255.1 Clostridiales bacterium | reverse complement strand
GAACTATTTTTGCTTTTTTAGGACTTTCAGACATCCTCATGAGTTTATTTTGAGGTACGCATCATGGCGTAATAAAATTAAAAAGTTTATGTATAAAGTAGGTGTTTTTAAATGTTTATACATTTGGGTGAAGATATCGCCGTTCCCCTTAAGGATGTGGTGAGCATAATGAATATTAAAACCAGCGGTTTTTCAAAAAAAACCAAAGAGTTTTTAAAAATAGCCGAAGACGAAGGATTTTTAGTGAGAATCTCCGATAAAAAACCTAAATCTTTTATATTTACAATAAAGGAAAACCAGACAATTATATACTTATCTCCTATATCCTCTGTTACTTTAAATAAAAGGGCTAATTTTTTAGATATAAATAACCTTTAAAAAATGTAATGCAATTCATATAAACAAAAGGAAGTGTTGTGGTGGAAAAGAATTTGAAGAATCAGTCTTATGAGGCTGAACAGATACAAGTATTGGAAGGTTTGGAAGCTGTTAAAAAAAGACCGGGAATGTATATTGGAAGCACCGGAGCCAGAGGACTTCACCATTTAGTATGGGAAGTTGTTGATAACAGCATTGATGAGGCTTTGGTGGGAGCATGTAAAAATATTTCAGTTACTATAAATGAGGATAATTCTATAACCGTTTCAGATGACGGAAGAGGTTTTCCCGTAGGTATGCATCCAAAACTTAAAAAACCCGCAGTAGAAGTAGCCCTTACGGTACTTCATGCCGGCAGCAAATTTGGCGGCGGAGGGTATAAAGTTTCCGGAGGTTTGCACGGGGTTGGAGTGTCGGTGGTAAATGCATTATCAGAACGTTTGGAAGTGGAAGTCAAAAGAGACGGAAACATATACATGCAAAAATATGAAAGAGGCATCCCCGTAACGGAATTAAAAGTAATAGGACAAACGAAAGCGACGGGGACGAAGGTCACATTTAAACCGGATACAAAAGTATTTGACGAATTGGAATACAGCTTTGAAACATTGGAACATAGAATAAGGGAATTAGCATTTTTAAATAGGGGTATCAAGCTGATTTTAAAAGACAAGAGAAACAACGTGGAAAAGACTTTTCAGTACGATGGGGGAATTGTTTCTTTTGTTGAATTTTTAAATAAAAATAAAGATGTTCTTCATGCCAAACCATTATATATATACGTTAACAAGGATGACGTGGATGTTGAGGTTGCTTTGCAATACAGCGGGAGTTTTAATGAAAATGTATATAGTTTTTGCAATAATATAAATACCATAGAAGGCGGTACACATACCACAGGATTTAGAAATGCCGTTACCAAAGCAATAAATGACTACGCGAGAAAATATAAATTTATAAAAGAAAATGAGTCCAATTTGCAGGGAGAAGATGCAAGAGAAGGGCTTACGGCAGTATTAAGCATAAAGGTGCTGGATCCTCAATTTGAAGGGCAGACTAAAACAAAATTGGGAAATCCGGAAATAAGAAGTATAGTGGAAGGTATCGTCTACGATTCTTTGGAAGCGTATTTTGAAGAAAACCCCGGTGCAGCAAAAACCATCATAGAAAAAGCCTTGACAGCATCAAGGGCCAGGGAAGCCGCGAGAAAAGCAAGGGAGCTTACAAGAAGAAAATCTGCATTGGAAAACACAACATTGCCGGGAAAACTGGCAGATTGCTCTGAAAAGGATCCTTCGTTATGCGAAATATACATAGTGGAGGGAGATTCTGCGGGCGGTTCGGCAAAACAAGGCAGGGACAGAAGGTTCCAAGCAATATTGCCTCTCAGAGGCAAAATTTTAAATGTTGAAAAAGCACGGCTTGACAGGATACTTTCCAGTGACAGTATCAGGTCCATGGTGACAGCCTTTGGTGCAGGTATAAATGACGATTTTGATATAGAAAAAATGAGGTATGGCAGGATTATTATAATGACTGACGCAGATGTTGACGGTTCTCATATAAGAACTTTGCTTCTTACTTTTTTCTTTAGGTATATGAGGCCCCTTGTTGAGTATGGCCATATATATATCGCACAGCCGCCATTGTTCAGAATCAGAAAAGGAAGCGGGAACAGGGCGAAGGATTATTACGCTTTTGATGAAAAAGAAATGGAAAAGATTTTTTCGGAAATCGGCAGGGAGTCCACCTCAATACAGAGATATAAGGGTCTCGGAGAGATGGATGCTTATCAGCTATGGGATACCACAATGAATCCGGAGACGAGAACTGTTTTACAAGTATCTTTGGAAGATGCTGCGGCTGCAGATGAGATATTTACTATACTTATGGGGGACAAAGTAGAACCCCGAAGAGAATTTATTGAAGAAAATGCAAAGTACGTAAGATTTTTAGATGTATAAAACATTTTATTACAATTAAAGACAGAGGAGGTAATCTATTGGAAAACGTTACCGAAAACATTAAGCAAGTTAATATAGAGCATGAAATGAAAAAGTCTTTTATAGAGTATGCCATGAGTGTAATTGTTCAAAGGGCTTTACCTGATGTGAGGGATGGTTTAAAGCCTGTGCACAGACGTATTCTTTATGCTATGCACGGCCTGGGCTTTACTCCTGATAAACCTCATAGAAAATCAGCTACTACAGTCGGTGAGGTTTTGGGTAAATACCATCCTCACGGTGATGCGGCTGTTTATGATACCATGGTCAGAATGGCACAGGACTTTTCATATAGATATATGTTGATAGATGGGCATGGGAACTTCGGTTCCGTGGACGGAGACAGTGCCGCGGCTATGCGTTATACGGAAGCAAGGATGTCTAAGATAGCTATGGAAATGTTGAGAAACATAGAAAAAGACACCATTGATTTTGTACCAAATTATGATGAAAGCACAAAAGAACCGGCAGTACTGCCATCAAGGTTTCCAAACCTGCTTGTAAATGGCAGTAGTGGTATAGCCGTTGGTATGGCAACATCGATACCACCTCATAACTTGGGGGAGGTTATTGATGCCATAGTAGCAATTATAGAAAATCCAGAAATGGATATAGATGAAATAATGAAATATATCAAAGTACCGGATTTTCCGACAGGTGGACTTATCATGGGTAGAGAAGGTGTTAAAAAAGCTTATTACACCGGGAGAGGCAGGGTAATTGTCAGGGCTAAAACGGATATAGAGCCAATGAATGGCAACAGACAAAGGATTATAGTCAATGAATTGCCCTATCAAGTGAATAAAGCAAATCTTATAGAAAAAATAGCGGATTTGGTTAAGGACAAAAGAATTGAAGGCATTTCCGACCTAAGAGATGAATCCGATAGAGACGGAATGAGAATAGTAATTGAGTTAAAAAGAGACGTTAATGCCAATATAGTTTTAAATCAGCTGTTTAAACATACCCAATTGCAGGACAGTTTCAGCATTATCATGCTGGCTTTGCATAACGGGCAGCCGAAAGTTTTTAACCTTAAAGAAATGCTGACATTATATATAGATCATCAAAAAGAAATAATAGTCAGACGCACACAATATGACCTTAACAAAGCAGAGGAAAGGGCTCACATACTTGAAGGATTAAAAATAGCCCTTGATAACATTGATGAGATTATAAGCATAATCAGAAGTTCTAAGACCGTGCCCGAGGCAAAAGAAAGAATGACGAAAAGGTTCGGGCTATCCGAAGTGCAGGCTACCGCCATTACAGACATGAGGCTAAGAAGCCTGACCGGACTGGAAAGAGATAAGATAGAAGAGGAATATTTATCTCTTATTAAGGATATTGAATACTATAGGTCCATATTGCATAGTGAACTTATGGTTTTAAATATTATAAAAGACGAACTTTTAAGCATAAAGAAAACCTTTGGAGATAAAAGAAGGAGCAAGATAACACAATCTGCTGAAGAATTCAATCTTGAAGATTTGATTGAGGAACATGAGGTTGCAGTTACATTGACTCATTACGGCTATATAAAAAGACTTCCAGCAGACACATACAAAAGTCAGAGAAGAGGAGGAAGAGGTATTGCGGCGCTTCAGACAAGAGAAGAGGATTTTGTGGAACACTTGTTTATTACTTCCACCCATAACCATATTCTTTTCTTTACAAACAAAGGGAGGATGTTTAAACTAAAGGCTTATGAAATCCCCGAAGCAGGCAGACAGGCGAAAGGAACGGCTTTGGTAAATCTTTTGCAATTGAGTCCCAGGGAAAAGGTTACCGCTGTAATTCATATTAAAGGTTTTGATGAAAAAGGATTCTTAATTTTTGCAACCAAAAAAGGTATTGTGAAAAAGACAGAGCTGAAAGAATATGCTACGACGAAGAGCACAGGTTTTAACGCTATTACTTTGAGAGACGATGATGAACTCATTTCTGTTAAACTCACCAGAGGAACCACAGAACTTATAGCTGTTACCAAAAATGGGCTTGCTATAAGGTTTGACGAAAAAGATGTAAGGCCTATGGGGCGTATTGCCATGGGAGTAAGGGGAATAAGACTAAATAAGAATGACAGTTTAATTGCATTGGACATTGTTGAAAAAGACGGAGAGCTGTTGGTAATAACGGAGAAGGGCTTTGGTAAAAGAACACCTCTGTCAGAATACAGAATACAAAATAGAGGTGGCAAAGGGATCAAAACTGTTAACATCACAAAGAGGATAGGTTCATTGGTCAGCGCAAAAGTTGTGAAAGATAATTGCGAAATAATGCTTATAAGTTTAGAAGGCATAATCATCAGAATGGATATAAATGGTATTTCCATAATGGGCAGGAGTACACAGGGTGTGACCCTTATGAAGCTTGATAAAAACGATAGTGTTGTGGCACTAGCAAAAATAATTGTCGAAGATGAATGTTAGAAAACAGAAAAGATAGACAATTATCAAATTAATGCTAATATATTGATAAGATGCATAAACGGGTTTGCTTTTTAGCATAATTTTTTGGGGGGAGTCTTTATGCAATTAATAAATAGTCAATATAGGATAATAGAAATATTGCAGGAAGATAAATATGGCTCAAAAATTTTGGCAGAAAATATACACAAGGACAATCTGAAAATAACTGTGAGACTGATTAATAAGACACCCGAGACAAATGCTTTTATCGATTATATGAAAGTAAATTTTTTTGATTATACTAACTTAATCCACCCTAATATTTGCGGCATTTACTATTTTAACAAGGTGAGAGTCATAGATGCAAGGCCTGTTATTTCAAATAAATTCTATTTTACTTACGAAAATGTTGTGGGAAAGAATCTATTTGAATATGCCAAAGATAAGGGTATTGATGAGATTTTAGAACTATATGCACAAATTCTGTCAGCATTTAAATATCTTCACCTCAAAGGGTTCATATATTGCAGTATAGACCATGAAGAAATATTGGTTACCGAGGAAGAGGGACAAGTAAAAGTAAAAATAGTCTCTTTTCCTTATCCTTTACATGGAGATAATAAAGCAGTAATAAACAAAGGTAATTGTTACTTTAAGGCACCAAAATCCTTGCAAAATGGAACGTATGACAAAAGTACGGATATTTATCTGTTGGGAATGATTTTATATCATCTTTTTACCGGTGAAAGTACAGGCAAAACAGTTATCGGCATGGACAAAATAAAGAACGTAGTAAAATCAGAAAATACACATCTTTACAATATAATTGAAAAATGCATCACAGCTGATTATCAGACAAGATACAATTCAATAGACGAGATTATTGAGGATATTAACAAATCATTTAATAAAACATATAATATTACAGATAAAAAGTATATTGAGGTCTTACCGGCTAGACCAACCAAACTTGTTGCAAGGGAAAGTGTTATTAATAGATTGATTGATAACATAAAAGATTATTTCTATAAAGAAAAGTCTACGAAGTTTTCCACCATAATCGGTGATTACGGTACAGGGAAAGGTGCACTTTTGGAAGCTTTTATGGTAAGGCTCGGTATTGAAGGGGAATATATCGCCTACGCTGTATTAAACGAAGAAACAAAGGAAGATTATTTTGCAATAAAAATTATAATCAGAAATATTTTAAAATATGCAGGTAAGGATTCGATTGACAAATATTTTGATCAACTTTCTAAATTAATACCGGAATTAATTCAAACAAAAAATATCAGTTATTTGGAACAAGAGTCGGATGATGAGGAAAAAGCAGTATATAGATTAGGAAATTTTATACTGGAGACTTCCCTAATTTGGCCCTTTATTATAATAATAAAAAATTTTGAATACTTAGATGAAAAATCAAGAAGAATAATCAATTATATTCTTATGATGCAGGAAAAGGGTAAGGTTTGTTTTGTGGTTTCTTTACATAGCGAAGTATTAATAGATAATGTAAGGGATTATATTAATCTCAATCTGGGGCCTGTTGAATTGGATGTATTGAAACTATCCAAGTACAGTATTCAAGATACTGCCGAGGCTATCAGATTACTGCTTGGTATGGACAAGCCACCTGTGGATTTCGCGGCTAAAATTTACAAAGAAACAGAAGGTAATCCATGCCTTGTGCATGAAATGATTCATGCACTTTTCTTAGAAAAACATATTTACATAGATAACAGAGGTAAATGGGTTTTGACGGAAGTGGATTTTTCCAAAATTCATTTGTCATTGGATATAATAGATATTATAAAAAATAAAATCAAAAACCTTGAACCGCAAAAAAAATTAGTATTGGATATTATTTCGATTTTTAATATTAGTGTACCCAAAAAAATACTTGGCAACATGACTAAAATGGAGGTTCCGGAGTTATCGGAATTATTGGAAAACCTTGTTTCTTTAAATATTTTATCGAGGAGGACAGATGAATGGGGAATCAATTACTGCTATAATTCAATAGGTGTTAAAAAGGCAATATTTGAGGCTATCGATAAAGATGTTTTGTACAACTATCATATAAAGGCATCTAAGACCCTTGAAAAACAGGTAGATTTGGAAATACAGGATTATAG
>JAAYKT010000329.1 GCA_012522255.1 Clostridiales bacterium | reverse complement strand
GAACATGTATGCTGCTGTTCTCATCGGCACATTATATTCTTCTTTGATTGCATAAATTGCATTGAATGCATCAACCATTGCGATTTCTTCTTTTTCTTCAACTTCTTTTTCAGACCAGTAGTATCCATATAGGTTTTGTACCCATTCAAAATAGGATACTGTTACACCGCCGGCATTTGTAAGTATATCCGGTGTCAACAGCAAGCCTCTTGAATTGATAACCTCGTCACCTTCCGGAGTAGTAGGTCCGTTTGCTGCTTCGCAAATAAGCTTGGCATTGATGGTCTTTGCCACATCGCCGGTGATTTCATTTTCTAATGCAGCAGGAACCAAAATATCTACAGGTAATGCAAAGAATTCTTCTTTTGTAATTTCTTTAGCGCCGGGGAAACCGATTAGGGTTCTGTTCTTCTTCATATATTCGGCGCATGCGTAAACGTCAATGCCGTCTTCGTTGTAGATGGTACCGTTCCACTCACAAACAGCAACGATCTTGCCGCCTAATTTTGCCAAGTTCATTGCGGTATGGCTTCCGACGTTTCCATATCCTTGAAGAGCGATGCTCGCACCTTCAAAATTCATTCCTAATTTTTTTGCTGCCTCTCTTGCTGTAACCGCAACACCAAATCCCGTAGCAGCTGTTCTACCTTTGGAACCGCCGAACTCAACGGGTTTGCCTGTAATAACTCCAAGAGAATTTTTGCCTGTGACTTTATTGTATTCGTCAACCATCCAGGCCATAACCTGTGCATTGGTCCCCACATCAGGTGCGGGAATATCCAGTCTGTCACCGATCAGCATGTGAACGGCATCTATGTAGCCGCGGGATAATCTCTCCAATTCACCTTGAGAAAGTTTAAGCGGGTCAACGATAACTCCGCCTTTGCCTCCGCCGTAAGGAATACCCGTTACACAACATTTGAATGTCATCCATATGGACAGTGCCATAACTTCTTCTCTTGTAACACCCGGATGGAACCTGATTCCGCCTTTACCCGGGCCAACTGCATCATTATGCATAGCCCTATAACCAGTAAATACTTTTAACGAGCCGTCATCCATTTTAACGGGAATAGAAACTTCCAATACTCGTAAAGGTTGTTTTAAAATCTCATAAACTACAGGGTCCATGCCCAATTTATCGCAAGCTTCTTTGACTTGTTTTTGAGCATTTAACAATGGATTCAAATTGTCTTTACCTGCCATTTTTAAAAGACCTCCTATACATATTCTATTTAAAGCGACATAGGCGCTTTAAACTTATTTGTAAACTGACAGTTCATCAGTTTATTTAAGATATTCTATAAAGATGATTAAAATCCTTCTATAAACATATGTTATTTAACTGTTTTTAGTACAAGAAGGTACTGTCCGATCAATTATGCTACTCTTTACATTCCTAAACACTTGGGCTTTAATTTTTAATTTTTTTCCTTATAGGAATATACCTTATACTTATCCCATATCTCTTCTAATTTTGTAAATGACTCGGAAAGCCTTGATTTTTCTTTTATACCGACACCAACTATTAAAGCATTTAAAAGACTGAGAGGTGCCACCAATGAGTCAACAAATGCTTCCATATTGCTTCTAGCTATCAAAGTATAATCAGAGTATGCAGCCAAAGGTGACAACGGGCTATCGGTTATAGCCAATACTTTTGCCCCTTCGGTTTTTGCATAATCCAGGGCTTCTATTGTTTTGGACGAATACCTGGGAAAACCTATACCAATTACCAAATCATCTTTATCAACCCTGAACAGGGACTCAAATATATCCGATAT
>JAAYKT010000328.1 GCA_012522255.1 Clostridiales bacterium | reverse complement strand
TGTAATGCATCTAAAAAAATATATCTAAGCAGAAATTTTGTGGAGGATCTTAGAATAGGTTAATGAAGTGAACGTCTGTAATTTTAACTGTGTGAGCGGGTTAGCGAGTTTTAAAATTACAGTGAACAAATTTACCTATTCTTAGATCCGGAACTCTTTTTCTGCATGATATATTTTATAAGGAAATCGCTTTGGACAGTGAATATTACTTTCGTGCAATATATATCGGTAAAGCAAACAGGGTAGTTGGTTCGCAATTTTAATATGTTACGTCGTAATTAGTAAGTAACTTATCCAAGAGGATTAGTATGCAAATCTTACTTACAATCTTGGTTAATATTGATATAATTTAATAAAAGGAAACTTTGCGGGAAGTAATAACAGACATTATTAAAATTGATTTAATAGTCTTATAAGTATGGAGGGATTGAAATGAAAATAGTTGTTCTTGATGGTTATACATTGAATCCCGGGGATTTAAGCTGGGAATGGCTTCATGAGTTAGGTAAGGTGGTAGTATACGATAGGACACCGGTTAAAAAGGTGACAAAGAGAATAGGGGATGCAGAAATTATACTTTGTAATAAGGTTCCGGTCAGAAGGGATAACATCGATGCTTCCCCAAATCTTAAATATATAGGGGTATTGGCTACAGGTTATAATGTGATAGATATAGAAGCAGCGAAGGAAAAGGGAATCATTGTTACAAACATACCTACATATGGGACAGATTCCGTGGGACAATTTGCAATAGCTTTGTTATTGGAAATATGCCATCATATAGGCCACCATAGTGCCGAAGTGCAAAAAGGGAGATGGGAGACTAATCCTGACTGGTGTTTTTGGGACTATCCACTTATTGAATTAGCCGGCAAAACCATGGGTATCATAGGCTACGGCCGGATTGGGCAGACTACGGCTCGGATTGCCCAGGCCTTGGGGATGAAAGTTTTATTTAACAATAGTTCCGGTAAAAAGGACGACCTGGAGACCGATATAATTAAGTATGCGTCTCTTGAAGAGCTATATAAATGTTCAGATGTGATATCATTGCATTGTCCGTTATTTCCATCCACCGAAGGTATGATTAATAAGAATTCTATTGCTAAAATGAAAGACGGCGTTATCATCATCAATAATTCACGAGGGCAATTAATAGTAGAAGAGGATTTGAAAGATGCCTTAAACAGCGGGAAGGTATATGCCGCAGGAATTGATGTTGTTTCGTCAGAACCCATAAAAGCAGATAATCCATTGCTAAGTGCAAAAAATTGCATTATTACTCCACATATATCATGGGCACCGAAAGAATCCCGTGTAAGGCTAATGAATCTTGTTGAAGAAACCCTGAAGGCATACTTGGACGGAGAACCCATCAATGTCGTAAACAAATAAAAAACAAATAGTTTTGTAGTAGCCCTATGATTGCAAGAAACTTCTATATTCACAATTTTTAATTTAAAAGAGGTACATAATGAACAAAATAGTATTAGTCCCCGACTCGTTCAAAGGGACATTAAGTGCCATAAAAATATGCGATATAATAAACGAAGAAATCATCAAGGTATTTCCTGAATGCCGGGTAGTACCCACACCTATTGCCGACGGTGGCGAAGGAACGGTGGACTCATTTCTCGTGAGTGTTAAAGGGAGAAAGGTCTTTACGGAGGTCACAGGACCTTATTTTGAAAGGGTAAATTCATACTATGGAATTATTGATGGTGGTAAAACTGCCATTATCGAAATGTCAGCGGCGGCCGGGCTCCCTATGGTTAGCGGACATGAAAACCCTTCTGCAACAACTACATATGGGGTAGGAGAATTAATTTTACATGCCGTGAATTCCGGTGCCAAAAAAATAATAATAGGTTTGGGAGGCAGTTGTACTAATGATGGTGGGTGTGGCTTACTGGCGGCACTGGGGATAAGATTTTTGAATAAAAACAGCGAAAGCTTTATACCTGTTGGGGGGACACTAAATGAAATTGTTGATATTGATACCGAGCAAAAGGATAAACGGTTATCCGGTTTAGATATTAATGCCATGTGTGATGTTACAAACCCTCTATACGGGCCTAAGGGAGCTGCACATATTTTCGCCCCGCAAAAAGGTGCAGGCGAGGAAATGGTTAAAATGTTAGATAATAATTTACGGATTTTCGGTGATTTACTTGAAAAAATATCGATGAAAACGGGTGTTACAAAGCTCCCCGGTGCAGGAGCTGCAGGTGGCCTTGGGGCAGGGCTTAATGCATTACTTGATGTTCCTTTGGTATCCGGTATAGAATTGATACTTGAAACTATAAAATTTGATAATATAATAGAAAATGCAGATCTTATTATAACAGGTGAGGGACAGATAGACGGACAGAGCCTCGAAGGCAAGGTAATATTCGGGGTATCGAAATATGCTAAAAATAATGCTATCCCTTTATGTGTTATTGCAGGCCAGGCAATTGATGACCAACTTGATAATGCCTATGACCATGGGATATCAGGTATCTTCACCATAAATAGGAAAGCAGCGCCCTATTGTGAATCAAAATATTATGCAGAAGAAAATTTAAGATTTACAATTAGAAACATAATGACTTTTATAAAAGCCATAAAGAATTAAAAATATGATAGGTGAAGGCAGAGTTAAATGAGCTCTGCCTTTTAAAAAATTTATATATAGATCTTAATATTAAGTCTCTCTATCTTTTTAAAACTTTAATGTTTGTGGTCACCATTGTGTATGATAGGCTTAAGGTCAGTAATGCAGTTAAATAGGGACTGACATTGTGTCTTATGGATAGCAAGGCTGCCACTGCCATTATGCCTCCTGCTATCGTTATTGGTACTCCTATATAATAGTTTACTGTTTTTGTCACATTAAACCTGGCCAGTCTGTAGGCACCCGATAATATATAAATGATGGTTATAGCGCTCCCGTACATATAAATGCCATTTAACGAAAGGGACCACATTAGTATTGCAGGGGCAACGCCAAAGGATACCAAATCAGCCAGAGAATCCAATTCTTTGCCTAATTCAGAGACTATATCTAATTTGCGTGCTACTTTTCCGTCCAACCTATCCAGGAGGGTCCCTAATAGAATGAAACCCGCTGCCAATGTATACTCGTTTCCAAAAACACATAGCAGTGAAAAGCAACCCATAGATAGGTTCATTAATGTTATCATGTTAGCATAGTTGTATTTTGGTTTTACTTCTAATTTTGTTTCGTCAATTGCCTGTTTCATTATTTAACACCCCAATTATTGTTTTTCCACCCTTTACTTTATTACCGATATTTACCTTTATGTCAACTTTTTCGGATGGGATTATTAATTCTATACAAGAGCCAAATTTTATTAAACCAAAAGAACTTCCTTGATCCAAATAATCACCAATTTTTACCCAATCCACTATTCTTCTTGCTATAAAACCTGTTATTTGTATGACTAAGATACTAATATCATTGCAATTCAAACCTATAATATTTTTTTCATTTAATTCGGAGGCATGGCTTTTAAAAGCAGGGAAAAATTTGCCCGGTATATATTTTTTATAATAGACTGTTCCTGACAAAGGGACTCGGTTTACATGAACATTAAAAAGAGATAAAAATATGGTTATCTTGTAGACTTCACATTTTAACATTTCATCATATTCTATTTTTTTTATGTTCATTATTTTTCCATCAGCAGGGGATAGCACATTTCGTTCATTTGTTTTTATGTTTCTTATAGGGTTTCTGAAAAAATAAGCCGTAAATGCAGTAACGAACAGAAATATTGCTGCAATATAAGGATATGTAGATGCCACAATACTCGTGCAGACTAATCCCATCAATATATAAGGGATACCTTCTGGCGAAATAATCAGTTTTCTCATAATACCTCCGCTTGCAGCATCAGCAGATTTTTTACTTCTGCGGGTTTAATGTTATGATTAATGTTCTTCATAGAAACATTATACTTACTTTCCATATACTTTACCAGTAAATAATACAGATTCTTAAATTTGAGAAGAAGAGTCAAAACTAAATTCTCCTTTTTGGTTTAAAAAATAGTCTATTAATTTTTATAAGTCCCTTATGATTTTGTTTTTCATATATTTCGATACCGGACCTTTTGCCTTTACAAGTATATAATCCTTATCAAAATCAATATATTTAAAAGGAAGGTAAAAGGTTTGCTTAGGCAGTATGTAATTAATAATCTTAAGGGTATATGGAGACTACATAAAAGCGTATAGGTTAAAAAATTAAGACATACCGGTAAGAAAGCCGGAGGCTATAAGATTTTGCTATTACAGTTTATGAATCAATACAAACAAATAGAAATGGTAGATTTATTTGTGGGCAATTTGTAGAAGGTTAAAAGGGAATCACAGTCGGCCTAAAGATGGCCTTTTTCGTAATCCCCATTAACAAAAAAATATTTTATTTTGTTATTTAATCACTTATTGTCGATTTCGCTAAAGGTTTTTTAGCGGGGCCTTCAATCACATCACCATCATAGGTAAACCGGGAACCATGGCAAGGACAGTCCCAGGATTTTTCTGCAGAATTCCACTGAGGTATGCAGCCCATGTGTGTACAAATCAATTCCACAACGTGTTGTTTGCCTTCAAAATCCACATAAGCTCCATATTTTTTACCTTCAATATCAATAATCCTTGCCTCTCCTAATTTTATATTAGTATCATTGTCTATTTGTGCTTGCATACATTGGGATAATGAATTAGTGATGTTGGTCTTTAAAGTTTGAAATTTTTCCGGTGTTGCCATTGGTTCAGCCCTAACGGGATTGAATACTGAAGCCCACGGGTTTTCTTTTCCGGTGATATAATCTTTAAGAATCAAGGCTGCCGCCATGGAAGTACTTATGCCCCATTTTCGGAAACCCGTCGCAACAAAGATTCCGGGTGTATTTGAAGTAAGACTTCCAATGTATGGGATCATGTCCAGTGTTGTGTAGTCCTGTGCTGACCAGCGATACAAGATTTCTTCCACCTTAAACATGGAATTTGCAGTATCAATAAGATTCTTATAATGCACATTTGTATCCCCGCCCTGCCCTGTCTTGTGGTGTTCACCCACCACAATAACCAATTCGCTGCCATCGGATAGAGGCGTAGAACGGAAAGAGCGGCCCGGTTCTTCCGCGGTTATATACATGCCCCCCGGGAATTTCTCTTTTATTTTTATTCCGATTGCATAGGATTTAACGGGATGGATCCTCGAAAAATATATTCCGCTGCCGTCGTAAAATGGATAATGAGAAGCAATAATTATATTCGGTGCTTTTACGAGATAGCCTGTATTGGTTTTGATAGAATACCCATTATCATTTTGAATATCTAAAGCCATAACATTTTCATAAATATGACAACCGTTACCCGGAATCAGATTTGCGACGGCCAATAAAAATTTTAGTGGATGAAATTGTGCCTGATTATCAAACCTTAAGGCTGCTTTTACTTTGATCGGTAAAGGTATTTCTTCAAGGTAGGCTGTTGTAAATCCTAACTGCGTCGCTATTTTTGCCTCCTCCTGCATTTTTTGTACCTCTTTTTCGTCCTGTGTATAGACATAGGCGGATTGCCAGGAAAAGTCACATTGTATGTTGTTTTGACGTATAGTATCATCGAAGGCTTTAATGGCTGCTTTATTGGCATCGGCATACTGTTGGGCGCTTTCTACACTCAAGTTTGTATTTATAGTTGAATAAATAATATCATGCTGGGCGGTTATTTTGCCTGTGGTGTGCGCCGTAGTACCCTGAAGAATCCCGGAAGCCTCCAATACTGCTACTTTAAAACCACATTGCTTTAACAAAAAGGCTGATGCTAATCCCACTATACCTCCGCCTACTATGGCGATATCCACATTCATGTTGCTACTTAACTGTTCATATTGTGGTATTTGCACGGAAGCCATCCAGTAGGACTGTGGCGGCTTATCAAATCCGTTTTTCCATTGTAATTTCATATTTTTACCTCCGTTTTATTTTGTTTTATTTTTGTATTTGAAATTTTAATATGTAATAAGTTTATTTTTTTATAACAATAGCCCCATGCAAAAACATACTGATGTCTAATATAATTTTTCCAAATGAAGAATTATATATTCAATTGTTGTCAGGCAAATGACATAACTATAGCATTTTATTAAAGAAGTCTATGCATAAAAAAACAATGCATAAAATAGATATAGAATATTATGACTTACTAAAAGGCGAAATGGCATTATGACTTGTTATAATGCGTAAAGATTGTAATAAATTAATTCGGCTCGGGGTTGCTATTATGCCAGGATCTAAATGGTATAGGATTCTATTAATTGAATATACGATTTTGCCATTTTTGTTTCTGTTTAAAGCACTGGTCTTTTATTGTTTAACAGATAACAAAGGCTTGTGTGTGAAGCTAAGTTTGTTAAGTCTAATTTACATAATAATGATATTTACTGTTTTTGATATCTTAAATAGGGCAAAACGCTATGTATTTTTTTTATTCTTTTACATTCTTATTTCCTTGTTAATGTTTGTTGATGTTATATATTTTAAGTATTTCAATTCGCTGACTTCTGTTATTTTACTGAAACAATTCAATCAATTAACAGCAATAAGTGAAAGTGTTTCTCATATGATGAAGCCTGCCGGTTTTCTCGTTGTCGCAGATATTATTCCTTTGACCTTTTTTAGCGCTTACTCTAATAAATATAGGTCTAAAATCCGTTTATCTGTGTCTAAAAATAAAAGGAAAATTTCTTTAAGCATATTGTTACTTGCAATCATAATTATTTTATTCACTAAGACTATGGATGATGGTTTTTTCCATCGGGAGTTTTTTGCTTATCATATTCGTGACATATATTCAGTCTTGTTTACGGAATCGGATAGCGGTGAAGTTGATGTGGATATGATGATAAAGGAATCCGTTATTAAAACTATTAATAAAGAAAAAAGTCTATATGGTGCGGCTAAAGATAGAAATGTCATAACAATACAAGTTGAAGGGCTGCAATATTTTGGAATAAATAAAGAATATGAAGGTCAAGAAATAACGCCTAATTTGAATAAGATAATTAAGACTGATTCAATCTATTTTGATAGATATTATCAGCTTCTTGGACGGGGAAATACATCCGATGCGGAGTTTGTATCTCATAATTCCTTAAACCCGGCAATGGACGGGCAAACCTATATAAAATATTTTGATAACACATATTACGGGCTGCCTTGGATATTAAAAGATAATGGTTATGGCACTGCAGCATTGCATGGTTATAAAGCGGCTTTCTGGAATAGAAATAAGGCTTATACATATCAAGGCTTTGATCGTTATTACAATGGTGATACAGATTACCAGATATACAATCCCATTATAGGTTTTGGTATTAATGACAGCGAATTTTTTGCACAATCAATTGAGCATATAAAATTATTAGAGGAGCCTTATTATGCATTTTTGATAACCCTGTCCAGTCATCATCCCTATAATATGAATGATATGTATAAAAAAATTATATTGAATAGAAAACATAAAGATACGTTGTTTGGCAAATACATTCAGGCTATAAACTTTACAGATGCTGCTCTTGGGGAATTTATAGAAGGCTTGAAGAATGAAGGATTATACGAAAAAGCAGTTATAAATATATACGGTGATCATTTTGGATTATCTTTAAATGAAAAAAATAAAAACTATATGACTAAGTATCTTGGGTACGAATATGATTTTGATGAAATGATGCGTGTTCCACTGATAATACATGTTCCCAATTCTGGAGTCAGCAGAAAAATCAGTGTTACGGGTTCTCAGTTGGACTTTTTACCTACAATTTTAAATTTAATAGGAATAGAGAATAAAAAGGGAATTATGCTTGGGCGGGATTTGGTAAATGCAAAGGAGGGTATTGTAGCGGAGCAGACCTACATGCAAAAAGGTTCATTCATCAAAGGTGATATTGTTTTTCTTATGTCGAGAGACGGTTTATTCAAAAATAGTAAGGCATGGAATATAAGCACTCGAAAGCCGGTAAACCTAAACCATTGCAGGGAAGACTATGAGGCTATTATTAAACAAATAAATCAATCCGATTATATTTTGAGAAATAATGTTTTAGAGAAATATTTTTCTGATAGAGGAGTTATAGACAACAAGAAGGAGGCGGCCCCTATAAACTATATTCAACCGGAAAAATATGTTGTATCTATACG
>JAAYKT010000327.1 GCA_012522255.1 Clostridiales bacterium | reverse complement strand
ATTGACTGTTTCTCTGAGTATAATCACTGGCTATCATCGTATGATTAAAGTCAGCCTGCAAGGCAATCCTTGGATTGATGATATACCTGTACAATAAACCAAAATCAGGTTGAATATCAATAAACTTTAAATTAACATCACCCAAAAAATAAGATCCACCTCCGTGAATCCCTATTTCTGAGGTGTATTCTTGTTGAGAGAATACATGAATATTCACTAAACAAAATATCGTTAATAATAAAATTCTACTTGATTTTAACATGCTAAATGGCTACAAACTCCGTATACTACATTTATCAATAACGATATTAATGCTTTAAAATTATCTTTTATATAAAAGAGCAACAAAAGTAATGATTATCTTTCAATGTAGAAAAATACAAAGTTTGTTATTTTTTTATTTAACAATTAATTGCATAATTCATAGTATATATCATATAATTAAAGCGTTTTGTAAGCTGCTAATGCTTGGTTTTCATGTTTTCTCATAGTGGAGGCCGCCATGGCATCATCATCTTTCAATCCACAAAAATGTAAAACGCCGTGTATCATAACCCTTAAAAGTTCTTCCTGATAATCTACTTGATAGCTGTCTGCATTCTCCTTGACCGTATCCAAACTAATAAAAATATCTCCTGCTATATGTGCTGCTTGTGATTCATCAAAGCTGATAATATCTGTATAATAATCATGTTGCAAATACTGCCGATTCATGGCTAAAATGGTCTCATTATCGCAAAAAATATAGTTGATATGGGCAAGTTTTTTATCGAAAATAGCTACAACAGACCTTATCCATTGTGTTATTTTCCTTTCATCCAAAATGGGTAAATCAATATTGATATGTTGCAAAGAAATCGTAAATTATCCTTGTATAAACTTAGTTTTTAATAAAAGAAAAGATATCCTATCAAAATAGCTGCTATGATGCCGGCTAAATCGGCTAACAGGCTGCAACCTAAGGTGTATCGGGTTTTTTTAATGCCTACGGATCCATAATATACGGCTAAAACATAGAAGGTTGTTTCCGTTGATCCTTGTAAAATACTTACTAATCTACCTACAAAGGAATCTGCTCCATGCTGCGTCATAGCATCTATCATCATACCTCTGGCGCCACTGCCACTCAAAGGTTTCATAAAGGCTGTGGGCAGTGCTTCAACAAATTCATTGTTAATACCTAAGAAATTTACGAATTGCGCTATGCCATCCACTATAAAATTCAAGGCGCCGGAAGCACGAAAGACCCCTATAGCCAACAGGATAGCAATCAAATAAGGGATGATGTCAATGGCTACTTTGAAGCCATCTTTTGCACCTTCTATAAAGGACTCATAGACATTAATTTTACGAAATGCACCCATCAAAACGAAACCGATAATGATGGAGAAAAGTATGAAAGCAGTAGCAATATTCGAGTATATAGCAATTTGTTCTTTAGGTAAATGAAAGAGTAAAAGAAAAATACCGGCAATAAGTAAAATAAGTGCGCATAAGGTAAATAAAATTGTTCTATTGAAAATATTTATCTTTTGCATGATTGCTACACTTAAAAAACCAACCAAGGTTGAGAAGAAAGTAGCCAATAAAATAGGAAGAAAAACATCGGTAGGATTGACTGCACCTAATTGTGCTCTATAAACCATGATGGTGATAGGGATAATAGTCAGGCCGGAAGAGTTCAGCACCAAAAACATTATCATAGAATTAGAAGCCTTGTCTTTTTCCTTATTGATAGTTTGAAGTTCTTTCATAGCCTTCAATCCCATAGGGGTAGCGGCATTATCCAAACCTAACATATTGGCAGAGATATTCATGAAAATACTACCCATAACCGGGTGATTCTTAGGAATATCAGGAAAAATTTTGGAGAAAAAAGGAGAAACTAATCTTGAAAAAGTCTTGATAATACCGCCATTTTCTCCTATTTTCATAATGCCTAACCACAAAGCTAAAACACCGGTTAAACCAAGAGAAATCTCGAATCCTGTTTTGGCTGAATCAAAGGTGGCATGCATGATATTCGTGAAAACTTCTGTATTGCCAAAAAAGAAAGTCTGTATGCAGGCAACCACAAAAGCTATCAGCAAAAACCCTATCCAGATATAATTCAGTATCATGCGCTATTGGAATTTTAAAAATGTAGGATACAAAGTAAATGAAAATTTCCTAATTATGATGAACATATAGGGCGAATAAAGCAAGTAAAAACTTTTTAAACTAATTTTGTATTAAACCTTTTGACTTATTAAAAGTCTAAGTAGATTGTGTTGATTAAATTTTATCCGCTACATGGCAATAAAATTTTATGTATATACTTTTAAAAAATTCTATGTACAAAAAACTGCTACTTTCTTTTTCATTTATACTTTTT
>JAAYKT010000326.1 GCA_012522255.1 Clostridiales bacterium | reverse complement strand
ATGTGAGGCTACCCTGTGAATAAATGCTGATACCGCTAAACATCGAGAGATGCCACGACGGTTAACAGGTTTTATCGGATTAAGGTATAACCTAATGCAGCTGGGACTGTTGATCCCTACGTTACAGGAAGCTAAAACAAGTCGAGGGGAGCATTTTTATGATGTATTTCCTTTGCGTGTTTAGCAGAGGATTTTATTATTTGGAGGTGATAATTATGGATCCCGGCCCTTTGCCTGATAATTTATGTAGATTTGTAAACATTAATATCGGAGCCATAATTATGCCTTATTTTGGCTCCTTAAGGGAGTGAAGGAAATGGATGACTTTTTAATTGAGCTTTTAAATAACAAGAAATATTTAAAAGTCAGAAATGAACTTATGCAAATGAATATTGTTGATATAGCACAGGTTTTAGAAGAATTGAACAGAGAACAACTTCTTATTATCTTTAGGATTTTACCAAAAGAGATTGCTGCCGGGGTATTTTCACATATACCTAATGATCTTCAACAGTATATTATTGAGTCGATTACTGATAGAGAAACAACAAGTATAGTAGAGAAACTATTCTTGGACGATACAGTTGATTTTTTGGAAGAAATGCCATCCAATGTTGTGAAGAAGGTTTTGAAAAATACAGATGAAGAAACAAGAAGGCTTATAAATCAATTTTTAAATTATCCCGAGGATTCTGCCGGAAGTATCATGACAATAGAGTTTGTTGACTTGAAAAAACATATGACAGTGGGAGAGGCGCTTGCGCATATCAAGGCCACAGGGGTTGACAAGGAGACCATTAACAATTGTTATGTAATAGATCAGACAAGAAGGCTTGAGGGTGTGGTATCCATAAGGAAGCTGATTTTATGTGATTCTGATGAAAAAATCGGTGATATTATGAGTAAAGACATATTATCAGCAAACACTTTAGACGACCAGGAAAAAATAGCACTTTTATTTAAAAAATATGATTTGACAACGCTTCCTGTTGTGGATAATGAAAACCGTCTCGTTGGTATAGTTACTATAGATGATATAGTTGATATAATTGATGAGGAAAATACAGAAGACTTGCACAAGATGGCTGCCATGCAGCCCATGGAAGATGAATATCTGAAGACGAATGCCTTTGTCCTTGCCAAGCATAGAATAGTTTGGCTTTTGGTACTTATGTTATCCGCGACATTTACCGGCAGTATAATTCAAAAATATGAGGGAGCACTGCAATCGGCTGTAATATTGGCTACATTTATACCCATGCTAATGGACACGGGAGGCAATTCAGGTTCCCAGTCATCAACTCTTATTATAAGGGGTATGGCCTTGGGTGAGATAAGCACATCAGATATTTTTCAGGTACTTTTTAAAGAAGTAAAGGTTGGAGTAATAACGGGTTCAGTTTTGGCTGCAGTTAATTTTTTGCGCCTGATGCTCTTTAGTAAGCTGGATACTTTGGTTAATTTGACTGTGTGCTTGACATTGTTTTTCACAGTAGTAATT
>JAAYKT010000036.1 GCA_012522255.1 Clostridiales bacterium | reverse complement strand
GTATATGGCTAAGCCCCAATGACTGAAGTTTTATTATGTTATCTTTTATTTTATCAAAAGGTTCGTTTCTTTTAATGAATTTTAAAGTATCCGGGTTAGTTGATTGAATACCTATTTCAAATTGAAAAACGCCTTTTGGTGCTTTGGCGGCAGTGGATAAGAAATCCTTGTCAATTAATATGGGAGAGATTTCAAAATGAAAGTTTGTTTTACCTTTTTTGTCAATGATATAATTCATTATACTGATGCATCTTTCTTTATCACAGTTAAAGGTTCTGTCCACTAGTTTTACCTGTTTTACTTTGTTTTCTATAAAAAAGTCAATTTCTTCAAAAACCCTCTCAATAGGGAAAAATCTTACTCCTCTTTCGATGGAAGAAAGGCAATATTGGCAATTAAAAGGACATCCTCTGCAGGTTTCGTAGTATATAATTTTATTCTCATAATCACTTAATTCTTCATAAGGAAATGGAATAGTATTTAAGTCTTCTATAAGTTTTCTTTTTTCGCCTTTCATTATCTTATTATCTTTTTTATATACCAAACCATCGATAGTACTAATATCTTTAATTTCACCTTTAAGATATTTAAGGAGCTCACAAAAAGTGATTTCACCTTCACCGGTTACAATAAAATCAGCATAAGATCCTATAAGTTCTGTTGCTTCATATGAAACTTCCGGACCCCCAAGTATAATTACGGATTTCGGTCTTATTTTTTTATAACTGCTGCAGATTTTTAGTATCATTTCTATATTCCATATATAACATGAGAATGCCAACACATTTAATTCTGTTAAAAAAATATCATTTAATATCCTGTCAATGGTATCATTTATATTAAATTCAATAATTGTTGTATTTAATCCGTTTGCCTTACAATGACTATTCAAATATTTTACGGCCAAATTTGAATGAATGTATTTGGCATTAATTGCAATCAATGCGCAATCGTCTTGCATAATTACCTCCTCTTTTCGCAAACATAATCTTTATGCTTAAAGTAATTATAACAATAAATGAATATTAGTTCTATTTTTTCCGGAAATCGGGTTTTGAATTATCACAGATATTTGATAAAATATAAGCATATGTTATAAATAGGTTTGTATATAACTTATGACAATGGGGGATTTACAATGGAAAAGAAAAACTATATCAAGGTTATTGAAATTTTAAAACTGCAATATCCTGATGTTAAATGTGAACTGATACATTCAAATCCTTTTGAGCTTCTTATTGCAACTATGCTCAGTGCACAATCTACTGACAAAACGGTTAATAAAGTTACCGGGAGTTTATTTAAAAAATTTAAAACACCTGTTGATTTCTTGGCGCTAAGTCAAGAAGAATTGGAAAAGGAAATAAAGGAGATAGGTATATACCGAAATAAGGCAAAAAATATTTTGCTTACCTGTAATAGAATAATAAAAGAATACGGCGGTATGGTTCCTAATAGCCTGAATGAATTAATAACTCTGCCGGGGGTTGGAAGAAAAACGGCTAATGTAGTGCTGAGCAATGCTTTTGGTATTCCCGCAATAGCAGTTGATACCCATGTCTTTAGGGTATCAAACAGAATTGGCCTGGCGAAAAGTAATAAAGTTGACGAAGTTGAAAAACAATTGATGAGCGGTATTCCCGAATTAATGTGGACATTGGCACATCATCTTTTAATCCGGCACGGGAGAGAAATATGTAATGCAAGAAAGCCAAAATGTGAAATATGTGTTATTTCAGATCATTGCAATTTTTGTTATGAAAATACATTTGGCAAATATAATAATTTGTGTTTACAAAATCAGTTATAGCATTAAAAAAAATTATGGATTATGTTGGTATTAATTGTTGCATGAACAAAAAAACTTTTTGACTTATTAGTGATATAATTTGAATGATAAAAATATTTTAGTAATTGCAATAAGATTTTATTCTTTGTTATATTTTTAGCAGGATTTTAACTTTTTTTGACGAATTGTAGTAATAGTTTGCATGTTCAGTGCAAGAAAATTTCATAAAAGAAGATTCCGTTTAAGTAATATTATTGAAAAGAGGTGGTGAGATATTTGTCCATTGAAATAATTAAAGACATTAAGAGCACAGAACAAATAGCAGAAAATAGAATCAAAGATGCCCAAACCAAAGCAAAAGAGATTATAAAAAAATCCGAAGACGAGGCAGAAAGAATAATCAAAGAAGCTATTGATAAATCAACTAAAGCTGGTAAAATTTTGGTTCAACAGGCTGCTGAATCAGCACAGAAAGAAGCTGATAACAGATTAGAAATGAGTCAAAAGGAAAATGAAAAATTAAAGGATGTTTCGGAAAGTAAATTTTCCGATGCGGTAAATTTGGTTATGGAGAGGATAGTGAATACTTATGGCAATAGTTAACATGAAGAAAGCTACCATAATTGCTCTCCAAGACGAAAAAGAAAGTCTGATTAAAAGTCTTCAGGCCTTTGGCGGACTCCATATCATCACGGTAGAAGATATCGGTGATGATGAATTGCAAAACATACCTAAGGATAGTGCCCGTGAGGAGGCTGCTAAATTTGAGGGTTTGCTTTCTCAAGTAAAATATGCATTGGACTTTTTATACAAATATGATAACAGTAAAAAGCCAATGTTTGCAACCAAAAAAACTATAACGGAATCGGATTACAAGGATTATTTGGAAAGCTTGAAGAAAGCAGAAGATATTTATAACCGGTGCAGAGTAATTAACGAAAAGATTGCAGAAAACAGAAACATTGAAACAAAACTGAATAACACTTTAGTACAATTAGATCCATGGTCAAAGTTAGACGTTCCTTTAGAGGATATTGGAGAAACCAATTATACAAACAGCCTTATAGGTTTTGTACCTATAAGATCATCATTGGAATTTGCAGAAGCTTTAACTGAATCTGAAATAGAATTTTACTTTAATAAGATTGAAGAGAATAAAGAAAGTGGATTTTATTATATCCTGTTTTATAAAAAAGATGAAGAGCCAATACAGGATATATTGAAACAATTTGGTTGGTCTAAAGTTACCCTTTCGGATTTGAAGGGAACACCAAATGAAAATATAAATGATATTTATGATAGATTGAAAATGGTTGAAAAGAAGAAGACAGAATTGATTGAGCAAGCTGAGGGGCTGCTATTTAATATTCCATATTTAGAAGCTCTTTTTGATGTTTTGACAATAGAAAAAGATAAAAAAGATATAGTTGATAATTTTGTAAAGACGGAGAAGTCTTTTACAATATTTGCTTGGGTACCCGAAAAGTTTATTAAGGGTTTGGAAGAATCGATTAAAAAGGTCACTGATTCTTATATCTTAACTTTTGTGGATCCCAAAGAAGATGAAGATTATCCTGTTTTCTTAGATAATCCCAAACTGGTACAACCTGCGGAAGTCATAACGGAACAATATAGTTTGCCAAACCCCAGAAGTGTAGACCCAAATAAAATCATGGCACCCTTTTATATTATGTTTTTCGGCATGATGGTTAGTGATGCTGTATATGGTATTATTCTTTCAGCGCTGACTTATATTGCATTAAAGAAAATAAGGTTGGAGGGGGGAGCCAAAAAGCTTATTTCACTGCTTTGTTTAGGAGGCATATCAACATTTATCTGGGGCGCTCTTTTTGGAGGCTGGTTTGGTGGTTTAATTGAATTCAGGCCATTATGGTTTAATCCCACGGATGATCCGTTGAAGATGCTGATATTCTGTTTGATACTTGGCATCATTCAACTGTTTATAGGTATGGGAATGCAGGCCTATATAGATATAAAGCAGGGCAGAGTGCTTGATGCATTATTTGATCAAGGCTTATGGTATGTATTTTTAATTGGTTTAATGCTGTTAATTTTTAACCCTACCTTAGGAAAATATATGGCCATTGCCGGAGCTGTAGGATTGATTCTAACCCAGGGAAGATCAGAAAGAGGTATTGTCAAGAAGCTTTTCTCCGGTGTGCTCAGCTTATATAATGTAACGGGCTTTTTAGGTGATGTTCTTTCCTATTCGAGACTTTTCGCATTAGGACTGGCAACCGGAGTTATAGGGACTGTTATAAACGGAATGTCTTTAATGCTTCGTGGTTCTTTTATAGGCAATATATTTATGATAGTATTTCTAATTTTTGGTCACACCTTTAACATTGCAATTAATGTGTTGGGAGCTTATGTGCATTCAAGCAGATTGCAATATGTTGAGTTTTTTGGGAAATTTTTTGATGGCGATGGAATGCCATATAAACCTTTTAAAGTAAATACGAAATATGTTGAACAAAAAAATTAACGAAAAAATAACATTGGTATTTTAAGGAGGCAGTTTAAATGAATTTATTAGAAATGATGGGTACACATACCGGCTTATATTTAGCATTTATGGGCTCTGCAATAGCAGCTGGCTTAGCAGGAGCAGGCTCGGCAATGGGAGTCGGTATTGTAGGTATGGCAGCAGGGGGCGTAGTTACGGAGGATCCCAGTAAATTTGGTAGAACATTAGTATTACAGGCTTTACCGGGTACACAAGGTATTTATGGACTTTTGATAGTATTCCTTATTTGGTCAAAAGTTGGGTTATTTGGTACATTTGTAGATGTTACATTCGAGCAAGGTTTGATGTTTTTAGCAGCCGGTATCCCGGTTGGTATAGTAGGATTCTTTTCCGCCATATATCAAGGCAAAGCTGCAGCTACAGGATGTAGTATTGTTGCAAAAAGACCGGAAGAAACAGCTAAAGCGATGGTATATGCGGCTATGGTTGAAACTTATGCAGTTTTATCGCTGTTGACCTCTTTCTTAATGCTGAATTCCATTAATTTATAAGGGAGTGGCATAAATGACTGGAATAGATAATATCAAAGGAAGGATTTTGGCCGATGCGGAAACAAAAGTAAATGACATTATAAAAGAAGCAGAGAAAAAAGCTGAAACAATAGTAAGTAAGGCCAAAGACAAGGCTTTTGATAAAGCTAATGAGATAGAACAAAAATCACAATATGAAGCAAATGAAAGAAAAAGAATTATTCACTCTATGGTAGAGCTTGGTATCAGAAAAGATGTATTAGCAGCAAAACAAGTGGTTCTCTGCAAAGTATTTGACGAAGCAAGAAACAGGATAAATAAACTACCAAAAGACGAATATGAAAAGATATTGATATCGATGCTTATGGAAACTATAGAGTCCGGTGATGAAGAGATTATAATGTCTAAGAACGATTTAGACAGAATCAGCCCTGATTTTGTTCAGAAAGTAAAAGGTGAATTTGAAAAAGCGGGGAAGTCTGTTGATATTAAAATTACTATGGAGGATGTTGATTTTGGTGGGGGATTTATTATCAAAGGTAAAGGCATAGAAATCAATAATTCCTTTGACGCTATACTTAAGATGAGAAGAGATGAAATTGAACCGATAGTGGCCGAATTGCTCTTCTAAGAATGAGGTTTTCTTGGAAGAAAGGAGGGATACCCTTATGAACGAAGATAATTACATTTATGCTGTAACCAGGATTAGGGCTCTGGAAAATAAGCTTTTAGATAAGTCCAAAATAGAAAGAATGATAGAAGCTAAGAATCCGGAAGAAGTCATAAAGGTTCTCTATGAAACAAGCTATGCAGGTTTGGTTTCTGAAATGGGTGACACGGGAGATTATGAGACTGTTCTGTCTAAAGAAATTGAAAACACTTATGATATGGTCAAAAAAATGGCTCCGGAACCTGAGCTTATAGATATGTTTCTTTTAAAGTATGATATTCATAATCTTAAAGTGTTGATGAAAAGCAGTTTTCTTGATGAAGAAAATGATTATTTATTGACTAATGTTGGAACAATTTCACCTGTAAAGCTAAAGGAAATGATTAGAGAAAAGAATTTTGTATTTTTGGATACTGAAATAAAAAGGGGATTAGATGAAATTATTAACAGTTTCAGTATTAATCCCGACCCACAAATAATTGACATTATTTTAGATCGAAGCTTGTATAAGGTTATGAGTGAGATAGCATTGAATAACAATAACGAATTTTTGAAAAAATTTGTTGAATTGCAAATAGACTTAATTAACATAAAAATGTTTATTCGGGTTAAAGCAATGGGTTATGGCAGGGAATTTTTAAAAAAGGCATTCATTGATGACGGAAAACTGGATTTTAATTTCTTCAGTGATGCTATGGACGAACCTGTTGACACCTTGAAAGACAAATTAGCAATAAGTGATTACAAAAATGTAATCGCTGACGGGATTGACAGCTATGTTAAAACAAAATCTCTGATGAAATTTGAAAAGCTGACAGACGATTTTTTATTGGGCTATGTTAAAGAAGGCAAGTTTGTGCCATTTGGTATAGAACCTGTTGTCGGTTATATAATGGCAAAGGAAAATGAAGCGAAGATAATCAGGATTATTATGGTCGGAAAAATTAATAAGATTGATAACGAATTGATTAGAGAAAGGCTGAGAGATGTCTATGTATAAGATTGGTGTTATTGGTGATAAGGATACGATACTTGGATTCAAAGTTTTAGGCATATCGGTTTTTCCGACCACCGATGCTAAAGAAGCCTCAAGAATCGTTAGACAGTTATCCAAGGATAATTATGCAATAATTTTTATCACAGAACAGCTTGCCAAAGATATGGATGAGACCATTGATGAATATAAACAGTCTGTGATGCCGGCTATCATACTAATTCCCAATAACCAGGGGGCGTTAGGGATAGGTATGGATGGCGTTAAAAAATCAGTAGAAAAAGCCATAGGCGCTGATATATTATTCGGGAAAGAAGGTAGGTAGCTTGATAGAAGGAAGAATTGTAAAAGTTTCCGGACCTCTTGTCATTGCAGAAGGCATGGAAAATGCAAAAATGTATGATGTTGTTCGTGTCAGTGATAGAAGACTGATTGGTGAAATAATAGAAATCCATGAGGACAGGGCTTCAATACAAGTTTATGAAGAAACCTCAGGGTTAGGCCCCGGAGAGCCTGTTTATACAACAAATGAACCCTTAAGCGTGGAATTAGCTCCGGGACTTATAGAATCAATGTTTGATGGAATTCAAAGACCCCTGGATGTTATAAGAAGCCAGGTAGGAGATAACATAACAAGGGGCGTTGAAGTAGATAGTTTAGACAGAAAAAGGAAATGGAAGTTCAAACCTACTGTTAAAAAAGGTGACAAGGTAGTATTTGGAGACATAATAGGTACTATTAAAGAAACTTCCATAATTGAGCATAGGATTATGATACCCTACGGTGTTGAAGGCGAAATTGAGGAAATAAAAGAAGGCGATTTTACCATAGTGGACACCGTTGCAAAAGTTAAATGTAATGACGGTATCAAAGACATTCAAATGCTTCAAAAATGGCCTGTAAGGCGAGGAAGGCCCTATGTGGAAAAATTAGCTCCCGATAGCCCAATGGGCACGGGACAAAGAATAATTGATACTTTTTTTCCGGTAGCAAAGGGTGGCACAGCTTGTATACCCGGGCCCTTCGGCAGTGGTAAGACAGTTGTGCAGCATCAATTGGCGAAATGGGCGGATGCTGAAATAGTGGTGTATATAGGATGTGGGGAACGTGGCAATGAAATGACAGACGTTTTGATGGAATTCCCCGAACTGAAAGACCCTAAAAGCGGTGAGCCTTTAATGAAAAGAACAGTGCTTATTGCAAATACCTCGGATATGCCTGTTGCGGCCAGAGAAGCAAGTATATATACCGGAATAACAATAGCAGAATATTTTAGAGATATGGGTTATAGTGTGGCTTTGATGGCTGACTCAACATCAAGATGGGCTGAGGCTCTTCGTGAAATGTCCGGTCGCCTTGAAGAAATGCCCGGTGAAGAAGGTTATCCTGCATACCTGGGCTCGAAATTAGCAGAGTTTTATGAAAGAGCAGGAAAGGTCATCTGTTATGGCAGCGATAGAAGAGAAGGGGCCCTAACAGCGGTAGGTGCAGTTTCACCTCCGGGAGGCGACTTATCAGAGCCTGTTACACAGGGAACTCTCAGAATAGTTAAGGTGTTTTGGGGCTTGGATGCTGACTTGGCTTATAGAAGACACTTTCCGGCTATTAACTGGTTGCAAAGTTATTCCTTGTATGAAGACAGCATGGGAGAATGGTTATCCAACGAAGTATCTACAGAATGGAACGACTTGGTAGCCGACTCAATGAAATTGCTACAGGAAGAATCAGGGCTCCAGGAAATAGTTAGATTAGTAGGTATTGATGCGCTTTCAATAAACGACAGATGGATTTTGGAATCAGCGAAATCAATAAGAGAAGACTATCTACATCAAAATGCGTTTCATGACATCGACACTTATACATCTGTTAAAAAGCAGTATAGAATGTTAAAAATCATAATGTTATTCCATGAAGAGGGTATCAAAGCATTAGATGCAGGGGCTTCTTTCAGGGAAATTACCAATTTGCCGGTTAAGGAAAACATTGCCAGAGCTAAACTTATCCTTGAAAATAATTTGGATGCATTTGATAACATCGAAAAAGAAATAAAACAACAAATGTCATCCGTTGTTTCGAATGGAGGAGTGTAATATGCTAAAAGAATATAAAACTATAAAAGAAGTTGCCGGTCCTTTGATGCTTGTTGAACAAGTAGAGGGAATCAAATACGACGAATTAGTAGAAATAGAAATGAAATCCGGTGAAGTGAGACGAGGACGTGTTCTTGAGGTTAATGAAGACAAAGCGTTGGTTCAATTATTTGAAGGTTCTCAAGGGCTTAACATTACTGAAAGTAAAGTTAGATTTTTAGGGCATGGCCTTGAATTAGGTGTATCCATGGATATATTGGGCAGGGTTTTCGATGGTTTAGGTCGGCCTAAGGACGGAGGCCCAAAGATTATACCGGATAAAAGACTTGACATAAACGGTAACCCTATAAACCCCGCAGCCAGGGACTATCCTTCTGAGTTTATTCAAACCGGTGTATCTGCTATAGACGGATTAAATACTTTGGTTAGAGGGCAAAAACTACCTGTTTTCTCAGGCTCGGGATTGCCTCACGCGAGGCTTGCCGCACAAATCGCAAGGCAAGCAAAGGTATTGGGCACCGAAAGCAAATTTGCCGTTGTGTTTTCAGCTGTAGGGATTACTTTTGAAGAAGCTGATTATTTTATATCTGACTTTAAAAGAACCGGAGCAATAGACAGGGCTGTTTTATTTATGAATTTGGCCAATGACCCGGCTATAGAACGTATAGCTACACCACGTATGGCGCTTACGGCAGCTGAATATTTGGCCTACGAAAAGGATATGCACGTTTTGGTCATTATTACCGACTTAACAAATTATTGTGATGCTTTGCGTGAAATTTCCGCTGCAAGAAAGGAAGTGCCCGGAAGAAGAGGATATCCCGGATATCTGTATACTGACTTGGCTTCCATGTATGAAAGAGCAGGAAGGATCAGAGATAAAAAAGGTTCAATCACACAGATACCAATACTGTCTATGCCGGAAGATGATAAAACCCATCCGATTCCTGACCTGACAGGTTATATCACAGAAGGGCAGATTATATTAAGCAGAGAGCTTTATAGAAAGGGATTGATGCCTCCTATAGATG
>JAAYKT010000325.1 GCA_012522255.1 Clostridiales bacterium | reverse complement strand
GAGTTATATATAATAAAGAAGAGCTGAAAGGGGAGGCTGTGGATATAGATGATTCGGGGCAACTAATTGTAAAATCAGAAAGTGGGGAAATGATAAAATTGACTTCGGGGGAAGTTTCCGTAAGAGGCATTTACGGTTATGTTTAGGTTTTCGTTTAGCCTTGTAATTCGTCAATCGCATCAAATATAATATATTTTATTACTGATAAGATAATATATAAGTTATTTTCTAATGTTCTTAATTCGAAAAATCTGTTGAATTAAATAAATATTGATGTTAGAATTTATTTGCCGACATCATAAATGAGTCGGACTATAAAAAAAGGAAATTATCGTCCGGTATCCTTAGGGAATCGGAACGGAGGTGTCAGAATGTATAGTGAAAAAGTAAAGGCTTATGGTTCAGTTAGAAAAATGGCAATTACAGGAATGCTCGCTGCTATATCAATACTATTGGGCAGCACACCTTTGGGTTTTATACCCATAGGCCCTACAAAAGCCACAATTATGCACTTGCCTGTAATTATAGGCTCAATCATGGAAGGCCCATTGGTAGGAATAAGTATCGGTTTAATATTTGGCATATTCAGTATGATACAGGCGGTAATGGCTCCTACAGTTACATCATTTGTATTTTTGAATCCATTGGTAGCAGTTTTGCCAAGAGTATTAATTGGTCTTACCGCATATTATTCTTACAAGGCAACAAAAAGTTCTTCTGTCTCGGCAGCAGTGGGTACACTGACCAATACTGTCGGGGTTTTGGGAATGATTTATCTGATTTACGGGGCGCAATTCGCAGAGGCTTTGGGACAGGATAAATCAAAAGCTGCTGCTTTGATACTGGGAATAGCAACAGCTAATGGAGTTCCAGAGATAATTGTTGCGATTTTGGTGGTATCTGCGGTGATTGTTGCATTAAAAAGAGCAAAAAAAGTATAGAAAAAGCCAGGCACACCGCCTGGCTTAAATTAAATTATAGAGGGGCGTTTGCCGTGATTTTGGTTATAGATGTAGGGAATACAAATACGGTATTAGGTTTATATGAGGAAAAAACTCTTTTGGACTATTGGAGGATTAAAACTAATGCAGGAAAAACATCAGATGAATACGGAATGACAATATACCAGTTTTTTAGTTATTGCAAATATAATGCCAAAGATGTGAGTTCTATTGTAGTATCTTCTGTAGTTCCCACAATAATGTATACTTTGCAGCATATGGTCAGAAAGTACTTTAAACAGGAGGCGCTGGTCGTCGGCCCCGGTATAAAAACAGGTATAAATATTCGATACGATAATCCCAAAGAGGTCGGGGCAGATAGAATTGTAAATGCAATAGCTGCATATGAATTGTACGGTGGGCCTCTCGTGATTGTAGATTTTGGCACAGCCACTACTTTCTGCGCTGTGTCCGAAATTGGCGAATATATAGGCGGTGCAATAGCCCCGGGAATACAAATATCTATGGATGCTTTATTTCAAAGGACTGCAAAACTACCAAGAATTGAACTCATTAAGCCGGCAACGGTAATATGTAAAAATACAATAAACAGCATGCAGTCAGGCATAATATTTGGATTTGTAGGTCAGGTAGACTATATTGTTAAACGTATGAAAAAAGAGCTGGATAATGAAAAGACAAATGTAATAGCAACAGGTGGGCTTGCTAGGCTTATAGCATCGGAATCGGAAACAATAAATATTGTAAATAGTTTACTAACCCTTGAAGGCTTAAGGATTATATATGAAAGAAATAAAGTAGAAAGCTAAAAGTAGTAAGCGGAAAGCGGAGAGCGGAAAGATTCTTTACTGCGTTCAGAATGATGCCCCGAAACAGGGTTGTCTGTCACGATGCTGTCATCCCGGGGTACGAAGGTTCTTGACACCATGGGAATACCCTGCAAAAAGACCCTAAGTAGCAGATCCCTAATACAAGAGGCAAGAAGCCAGAGGCAAGAAGATGAAATCCCTAACAATTTTGGAGGTACTATGCTTATAGGCAATGTTAAAACTGAAAACAATGTCTGTCTGGCACCGATGGCCGGAGTGAATGATATGGCTTTTAGGCTTATATGTAAAGGTTTTGGCTGTGGGCTGGTATTCACTGAAATGATAAGTGCAAAAGGCCTATATTACAAAAACGAAAATACTTTTAATCTGACCCGGACCGATGTAAAAGAAAAACCTGTGGCATTTCAAGTTTTTGGCAGAGAACCTGAAATTATGGCTTATTCGGCAGCAGAGCTTGAGCAACTTGGGGCAGATATAATTGATATAAATATGGGATGCCCAACCCCTAAGATTGTTAATAATGGTGATGGCTGTGCCCTGATGAAAGAACCGGAACTTGCAGGTAAAATAATTGCATCCGTAACTCGGGCGGTGGATATTCCGGTTACAGTTAAAATAAGAAAAGGTTGGGATGATGATAATATAAATGCTGTTGAAATTGCCTTAATTGCTGAAGAGAACGGGGCAAAAGCAATTATTGTTCACGGAAGAACAAGGCAGCAGTTTTATGGCGGAAAAGCAGATTGGAATATAATAAAGGAAGTAAAACATAATACAACTATACCGGTCATAGGTAACGGCGACATAATAAACCCCGATGATGCAAAGAAAATAATTGAAGAAACAAATTGTGATGGGGTTATGATAGGCAGGGGCGCACAAGGGAACCCCTGGATTTTCAAAAGAACACTTACATATTTAAGAACTGGGAATCTGATTACCGAACCTACAGCCGAAGAGAAAATTCAGATGATGATTACGCATTTAAACAAGGTAATAGAAATAAAAGGTGAATATACAGGTATAAAAGAAATGAGGAAGCATATTGCTTGGTATCTAAAAGGAATGCCTGATTCCAACAGTATTAAGAATCAATTATTTAGAATAGAAGATAAAAAAAAGATGATCGAATTATTAACAAATTATTTGTATCTAAAGAGATTATAAAATAAGAATAACACAAGCGCTAATTGATTAAAATGTAAAAGACCCTGAAATTTCAAAGAAAGGGGATAACAAAATGAAACGGGTTGTGAGTGTGAGCATAGGGTCATCTCAAAGGGACCATAAAGTGGAGTTAAATTTTAGGGGCGAAGACATTATTATAGAAAGAATAGGTACCAATGGAAATATTCAAAAGGCCATAGAAATAATAAAAGAATTGGATGGGAAAATAGATGCATTTGGGATGGGCGGTATTGATGTTTTCATTAGAACAAGTGATAAAAAATATATTATAAAGGATTCGTTGCCTATAAAAGATGCAGCAAGAATCACGCCTATGGTAGATGGTTCCGGACTCAAGGCCTCAATGGAAAAAGAATTACCAAAATTCATTGATGAAAATATTATGCGATTAAAAGGTAAAAAAGTGTTTATTTTAACTGCAGTTGATAGGTACGGTATGGCTGTTGGCTTTGAAGAGATGGGCTGTCAACTAATTATAGGGGATGTTATGATTTCGTTAGGATTGAATATACCTATATATTCTTTAAAAAGGTTGGAAAAAATTGCTTCTATAGCTGCACCTATTGTTTGCAGGCTCCCTTTTGAAATGTTATACCCTACAGGAAAGGCACAAAATGAAGGTGAAAGTTCATCGGGCAAGACTGATAAATATTTTCATGAAGCAGATATAATTGCAGGTGATTTCCATTACATAAAACGTCATTTGCCTTCGGATACAAAGGGCAAAATCTTAGTTACAAACACAGTTACAGAGGGTGATGTGCAATGGCTCAGAGATAAAAATATAAAAACCTTGATAACCACCACGCCGGATCTGTCCGGCAGGTCCTTTGGGTGCAATGTTATTGAAGCATTGGCTGTCGCAATGATAGGGAAGAACCCAGATGATATCAGCGGAGAAGATTACTTGAAATTTTTAAACGAAATAGATTTTAAACCGAGAGTCGTAGAGTTTAAAGAAAAGGCCGATGAATATGATGACAGTTTATCTTTATAACTTGCCTGATAGTATAGGATAAACCCCAGTACATCGATGTTTACGCAACACTTTAAATGGTAGAAACACAATAATCTGCAATTATCAATGTGCCAAAGTGTGAACAGTAACACAGAGTGCAAAGGGCTGAATTACGTACTTTAATAAGTCCTTGACAATAGTAAAGTGCTATTTTATAATTAACAAATAACTGGAGTACGCAAGCACTGAAAGGAGGTTCTTTTGCAGTGCTTATTATATTACTGCCACTAAGGTGATTTAAAAGCATAAAAATTAATCTATCACATATATTATCTACGTTAATAAAAATATATATTTTTTAAAGGGGAGACTAAATATGACGTTTAATAAGGAAAACTTATTAACACTATCAGGTTTGGCAAAATTGGAAGATGAATTAAATCTATTAAGGACGAAAAAAAGAGCGGAAGTTGCGCAAAGGATAAAACAGGCATTAGCATTCGGGGATATATCGGAAAACTCCGAGTATGATGAGGCAAAAAATGAGCAAGCTTTTATAGAATGCCGAATAGCCCAACTTGAAAATATATTAAAAAGTGCAAAAGTAATAGATGATGAAGATATAGATACAGAAAAAGTCAGTGTTGGCGCAAAGGTGCGCCTTAAGGTGGTAGATGAAGAGTATGATGATGAAGTGGAATATACATTGGTAGGATCTGCAGAAGCAGACCCGATTAATTTAAAAATATCCAACGAATCTCCAGTAGGGAAAGCCATATTGGGTAAGACTATAAATGAAGAAGTCATTATTCACATACCTGACGGTATAATAAAATATAAGATTTTACAAATCAATAAATAGGGGGAAATTTAGATGACGAATGACGAATTGAACTTAAATGAAATATTGAGGGTGAGAAGAGAAAAGCTAAAACGGTTGAAAGAGACAGGAAAGAATCCCTTTGACATTGTAAAATATGATGTGACTTACCATTCAAATAAGATAAAAGAAAATTATGAGGAAATGGAAGGCCAAACCGTATCTGTAGCCGGAAGAATAATGTCCATGAGAGACATGGGAAAAGCATCGTTTTTTGATGTTCAGGATAGGTATGATAGAATTCAGGTATATGCAAAAACCAATGACCTGGGCGAAGAGGCTTATAATGATTTTAAAAGTTATGATATTGGCGATATTGTTGGTGTCGTAGGTAAGGTGTTTAAGACAAGAATGGGGGAAATATCCATACATGCAGATGAGGTTCTGCTTTTGACTAAATCCCTGCAACCTCTTCCGGAAAAGTGGCATGGGCTAAAAGATGTAGATATCAGGTATAGGCAAAGATATGTTGACTTGATAGTAAATCCTGAAGTAAGGGCGACTTTTGAAAAAAGAACAAAAATAATTCAAGCGGTTAGAAGATTCTTTGATGAGAGAGATTTTTTGGAAGTAGATACTCCGGTACTTGCATCTATAGCCAGTGGTGCGGCTGCAAGGCCTTTTAAAACACATAGCAATGCATTAGGTATAGACTTATACCTAAGGATTGCAACAGAATTGTACTTAAAAAGACTTATAGTAGGCGGTTTTGAACGGGTTTATGAGATGGGGAAGGATTTTAGGAATGAAGGCATCAGCATAAGACATAATCCCGAATTTACAATGATTGAATTATACCAAGCTTATGCAGATTATAACGATATGATGGACCACTGTGAACAATGCGTGGCCTATTGCGCAATGGAAGTGCTGGGAACAACAAAGATAGTTTACCAAGGGACTGAAATTGATCTGGCACCGCCCTGGAAAAAGATGACTATGATTGATGCCGTAAAAATGTATTCAGGTGTTGATTTCAGGGAAATAAAAGGTGATGAAGCGGCGAGGGAAATAGCAAAAAAACTGGATGTTGTTGATGAACTGAAAAAGGATCTTAAGTACTGTACCTGGGGTGACATTTTAAATGCGGCTTTTGAAGCCTATGTAGAAGAGCATTTAATTCAACCTACTTTTATCATTGACTATCCGGTGGAAATTTCTCCTTTGACTAAAGGCAAAAAAGATGACCCGACAATAACGGAAAGATTTGAGGCATTTATATACGGAAGAGAAGTAGCAAATGCTTATTCAGAATTAAATGACCCCATAATACAAAAAGAGAGATTTTTGCAGCAGATGCAAGATAAAGAATATGGTGACGATGAGGCCTATGCAATGGATGAAGATTTTGTAAATTCCCTTGAGGTGGGGATGCCTCCGACCGGCGGTATGGGGATTGGAATAGATCGAATAATAATGTTTTTGACAGATTCTTATTCAATCAGAGACATTATCTTGTTCCCAACGATGAGGCCCTTGGAATAAAATACGTAAAAGCCTATAACAGTTAAACCCGTTACTTGTATAGTAACGGGTTTTTAAATGCTTTAAAATGTGAATACTAAATTTAGGCTGAAGTTGTTGTTTGGGATAAGCACCAATAATACTCAAATAGCTTTTGTAACTCGGCAATCATATTAAATAAAAGTATCTGCTTTTTTGGATAGACCGGATGTGTACGGTAACATAATAAACGCGAAATTTGTTTTGTTAATGGGAAAGCTGTTGATTTTTGTTATGATTAATAGTATAAAAAGAAAGGGTATTATTTTTTTGATGTTTTATTTTCTTTTATACTAAGCAAAATACATACATTTATTTGTTAATGGGCTATTGGAGGTGAAAAAGGCTCTTATTGTCTTGGTTATATCGAAGAAATATTTATAAAACTTTAATAGCAAAAGAAATGGAGGGATTCTTATGAACTTGGAAAATATGTTCAGACTTAAGGAACATAATACAACAGTCAGAACAGAAGTAATCGCAGGTATTACCACTTTTATGACCATGGCCTACATAATTATAGTAAACCCCATAATTTTATCTGAAACAGGAATGGATTTTGGTTCTGTGTTGACTGCAACATGTCTATCAGCAGGGATTACAACAATCCTGATGGCCTTTTACGCCAATTACCCGTTTGCCCTTGCACCCGGAATGGGTTTGAATTCTTTTTTTGCTTTCGGCGTTGTTTTAGGCATGGGTTATAGCTGGAAATTAGCTTTAGCGGCTGTATTTGTTGAGGGTATCATATTTATAATAATGTCTTTTTTAAAGGTTAGAGAAGCAATTATTGATTCTATTCCTGCTAATCTTAAATATGCGGTCAGTGTAGGTATAGGACTATTTATTGCCTTTATCGGCTTTGTAAATGCAGGCATTGTGGAGGCAGGCGGCGCTATTTTGCAATTGGGAGATATGAAAAATCCTAATGCAATTTTAGCAGTGACAGGGCTTATAGTAACAGGCATATTGCTATATAAAAATGTTAAAGGTGCTCTGTTCATTGGTATTTTGATTTCGACAATAGTGGGATTTTTCTTGGGTGTTACAAAGCTTCCGGAAGGTATTATTAATATTTCACCTATGTCTCCGACGTTTTTAGCTGCATTTTCGGTGGATTGGTCTGAAATATTTAGTGTAAACTTTTTGATAATTATTTTTACTTTTTTATTTGTTGATGTATTTGATACGGTAGGAACAGTTATAGGCGTTGCGTCAAAAGCGAATATGCTTGATAAAGAAGGAAAACTGCCAAAAGCCAGTCGTGTGCTGCTTGTTGATGCCATAGGAACAACTATAGGGGCTGTATTTGGAACAAGTACAGTTACAACTTATGTTGAAAGTGCATCCGGTGTTGCTGAGGGCGGAAGGACAGGATTAACATCGCTAACAACCGGTATCCTCTTCTTTTTTGCACTTTTATTCTCACCGATATTTTTAATAATTCCCAGTGCTGCAACAGCACCTGCTTTAATATTAGTAGGTTTATTTATGATGGAACCTATAATGAAAATAAAGTTAGGAGACTTTACCGAGGCTATACCTGCCTTTTTGACTATCATTATGATGCCTATAGCCTATAGCATTTCAGAAGGTATTGTATTCGGAATGTTGTCTTATACATTTTTAAAGACCTTTACAGGAAGGTTTAAGGAAGTTTCCATTGTAATGTATATTTTGTCACTGATTTTTATTTTGAGATTTATAATATAAAAGGCGGCCTATGGCCGCTTTTTATATTGGCTGTTCCGGTCTCCGGTCTCCTGACTCTGGTCTCCTGTCTCCGGTTTCCCTTCTATATTAAGGTCAGTCCTCTGGGGTTAGGATCCTTCGGCAAGCCATAGTGACAATATCACAATAGGCAGCCCTGTCTCAGAGCATGTCATTGTGAACGCAGTGAAGAATCTTTGTATCTGTTTCTTGCCTCTTGCCTCTCGCCCCTTGCCTCTGGATTCTGGCATTAGGATTGTGACTTTGTAAATCAAGTTCCTATCCACTTTTCAGCTTTCTACTTTAAGTCTATTTTCTGCTCTTTATCGTTTCATTCTCAATCTCCAATATATACCTTGCGGATTCAGGACTTAACATATCAATAAGCTTTTTTCTAAAGCCCTGTCTCACGCCTTCTTTTGTCGCACTTTTGTCTTTTGCGAACTCTCTCCAAGATAACTTTTTTCTACTATAATATACATCCAAGTCGCAAAGACGTATTCCGTCATTAGTATGCTCCAGGCCCATCATTATGCTTTTAATATATTCAGGTTTAAAAAATGTAAAGAATTTTAAGCTATAAACACCCACCGGCATTAAAACAAAGGGATAGTCTTTTGTCCATGATTCGCCGAGAACTATTCCCAACTCTAAATGCTCTATAATATGCATAAGCCTTCTATAATGAAATGGATAAGCATTATATATATCATATATTCTTATCTCCATTTCATACCAGTTTTTATTTACTAGCCCCTCATTAAGATACCTTAAGGCATTCATTTTAAGGTTTCGATACAAGCTTTTTGTATTATAGTCTATTTGCAAGCATTTGTCATAAAAATCTTCTAACCCAAGATTTCTATTCAATGGTTTATCGGTGAATCCAATAAGGCTGCAATCCAAATCCAAATTATATGCTGTTTCAATCATGTCACTTACTTTGCCATCGTAATCTTTTAGTATGGAATATATAATCTTGTCAATATCGCCAAAGGTTCGAAAAATAATAAAACGTGGTGCAATTTTAACAGTCTTGATGAGATTATATGTCTTCTCATTTATTATTCTGCATAAAATTGAGTCCAGGTCCAATGAAATTAAGTATACACAGGATTTAACGCTTATAATTGAAGGCTTTTTTATGTCATCTGTAAGATAAAGTACTGTGTAATCTTCGTTGGACTGAGCAGATACAGTATGTACATTGGATTTAAAAGCATCAAAGCTTTGCTGTAGGTAGCTGTCCATCTCTTTCAAATCGTTGGTTTCAATAATCAGGTATTTTGTGCTTTTCCGTACTAACGAAATCATAATAATCCCCCTTATATATTTATAGATGTTAGGTGTTAGTAGAAAGGCTTCGGCCTCCTGTTTCCTGACTCTGGTCTTCGGCACTACTTTCCACTTTCCGCTTTCCGTTTTCTAAAGTCCGATTTTTCGTTTAAGCAGTCTGGATTCATCAACAATAAAAGGATAAGGCAAGTAAAAAATTTTTTTTGTATCTTTCGTTACAATATTAATGCTGTTTATACCATTAAGATAGATTTTGTTATTTACAATATCGCTTTTCAATGTTATATCATGGCCAAAAAAGTTATATGTCGAAGGTCTTTTTATTATTTCATAAGGAAAATGGCTGACTGAGGCTTTTGCATCGAAAATGTCTATTTCCCTCATCTTCTCAATTATGATACTTTTTTTACAATATTTTTTTATTATTTCGGCATTATCATGGTTTCCTATGCATATATATATATATTGGGCATCTGATGATTCAAGAATTGAAATTATATTCTTTACATGATATTCGTACTTTGAAATCGAATTTTTATAGATTTCCAATTTAACATCGTCCACTAAATCACCGGTATGTATGATTATTTGAGGAGAAATCGTTTTTATTACTTTTTTTAAAGGAGCAAAAAAACACATTGGCGTATCGGAAACATGAAGCAGTTTTTTTTCGGGATTATTTTTTAATACTTTCGGTATATATACGGCACCTAATAAATTATAGTACATCATTAAAAATTTATTCATTTATGTTCTCCAAAACAATTAATAGGTTTGTTAATATTATAAACGATTAAACTAATATGTTACAATACAATGGCTATAAAGCAAAGTGTGATATTCGCATATTTTATGATAGAAGGCAAAAATTATATATCGTTACTTATTGATAGAATGTATGGAAATCAAAATATTACGAAAACTATCTTTACATAATGCCGTATTTATGCTAATATCTTAAATACACTCTAAAAAAACATTTTTAAAAAAAGATTAAAAATGATGTTGACAAGACAAAAATAATGTAATAGAATAAAGAACGTCGGCTGTGACCGACGGGAAGAAATGGACTTTGAAAACTAAACAGTGCTAAATAAAAGATAATTC
>JAAYKT010000324.1 GCA_012522255.1 Clostridiales bacterium | reverse complement strand
TTCCGGTATGGAATCACTGTTTTTCGGATATTCAACCATCAGCACTTTACTATCGCCGCAAACCAACAGGTAATTACCTGAAAACTGAGGGCTGTTCTCCCTGCTGCAAGAAAGAAAAAACAGAAGTATAATCAGCATGAAGTTCAAAGTATAAAAATAGTTAAAGCAAATTTAATCAAAATTGTAACAGTCGGGTGTTCTTCTTGTCATTTTTATATTAATCCAATAAAATTAAAATAAAAAAATACTACACACCTATAATCATTTCCCTGCCATATAATTTCCAATACCAATAATAAAAACAGAAATAATAAGTAATATAATACCTGACCACAGGTACATAAGAGTTCTACGGTTGACTAGCTTCCACTCTTTTAGCCAAATACCCCATAGATTACTGAAAATTATTATAGATGACATATGAATAGACCAGCTTGCAAATGAAAATTTACCCATCTTAGTCTCTCCCATTCCATAGAAAAAAAACTGACCATACCACATCAATCCGCTTAAAGCTGTCATTATATAATTCCTTGCCAGCATCTTTGATGGTCCTCGTCCATAATCCCCAAAAGAACGGTTCCTGCACATGACTATCAAACTATAAACAAAGTTTGTAGTAAAACCTCCTCCAAGTGCAAGAATCAAAATAGGATTATTCACAAATACACTAACAGTGCCTGCATTAAGAGCTTCTGCCGATATCGGCTTACCTGCATTAATCGCAATAGCCATGCAGCCGCTCATTATACCTCCTAAAAAAGCCATCGTGTAGCCTTTAATAACAGAAAATTCCTTAACAGACTCCTTTTTCTCATCTTCTGTAAGTATACTGTCCTTTATCATCCCTGCATATCCACATAATACTATGCCTGCAACACTTACCAATAAACCAAGAACAATGATACCACCGGGTAGAGTAGTTACCAACAACCCTGCCTTCTTATCTAATATAGCAGGAACAAGAGTCCCTACTATAGCACTTAACCCAAGAGAAATAGATTGACCGAGAGATAATCCGATATATCTCAAACCCAGACCGGCACCCAAACCGCCAAAACCCCATAATATACCAAAGATGTATGTTCGTATCAAACTTCCAGAAGGACTCTGCCTGAGTATCCCAATTATATCAGGTGTTGTGAAAAATGCACCTACCCACGGCATCAAAAGCCATGCAACTAGGCCCATAGTAATCCAATAGGTCTGCCAGGACCACTTTTTTACCAAATAAGACGGAACATAAAAACTGGCAGATGAAAATCCGCCTATCGAGTGAAAAATTATTCCTATTAGCTGATGCATTATATTTATACTTTAGTCAAGATGAAAAACTTCATGTAATATCTCTTCCCTGCCCTTCTCCATATTGCCTTCATCACATTCAAGAATCTCTGCCATATACCTCCACCATCTCTGCATCACACTTGAGGCAGCCAACTTGCTAAATAATTCTTCATCTTCTATTTCATAATATCCAAACAGGTAACCCGTATCATTATGAAGATATATTGAATAATTGGCTATCCCATGCTCTTTTAACTCTCTGTATAACTCAGGCCATATCGGGTTATGACGCTTTTTATATTCCTTTGAATATCCCGGCCGGACACGAATCAAAAATGCCTCTCTTCTCATTTATTTACTTGTGAATATAACAACTAAATATTATACTCCTTTGCCAGAGCTTCTGCCGTCAGAAAACGGCCGCCACGATCAATAAGCATAGTCAAGAGTTTCTCTAACTCATTCAATGCTTTGGGACCACAGTTCTTAACGATAAAAGGCAAGGGCTTAACACTGCATTCCCCAAAGGTTATCAATCCCTGCGGCATCGGATAAAACTCCCAGGGGTGAAGATAAAAACAGAGAACCGGATGCTTGTCCCTGTCTCTTACATAATCAATAAAACCATCAGCCTTTTTTATTAAATAATCTGCACCTTTTGTCCTGTATAACGGCCATTGATCACGATCACGGTTATATTCATCCCGGCTATTCATGGTCAAATCACAAAAATTCGGAATCTCCAGTATATTCATATCTCCCGGCTTAGTCCAATCATCTGAAGAAGGATGGTAAGGATAAAAAGGCTCACCATAAAAATAGAGCGGGAAAGAGGCATCTGCGATATAACCCATCTTCTCAAGTATATTAACCAAATTGGTGCTCCCCCATAGCCTGGGACTGCGAAAACTTACAGGCCGGACTCCGCTTGTCTCTTTTACAATATCAGTGGCAAGCTTCACCCTACCCTCCACCTCAGTGGCCAATACAGGCATATTGTTCGGTAATGGAAACAGAGGATCACCCAATGTTTCATGATATAATCCATGACAACCGGTTTCATGCCCCGAATCTATTACCAGCTTTACAATATCCACATTATTCTCAGCCGCATGACCTGTCCAGAAAAAAGTGGCCTTGATATCAAACTTACTAAGCAGCGAAAGCATTAAAGGGGTACCATGCTGCACACCTTCATAGTAAGGAGTGTAGGAACCAATGTCTGTTTCCATGTCAAAACCCAGAACTACATCAAACTTACTGCCAGGAAAATAACCAATTTGTGATTTATCCTCTATATTCTCCATAATCAAATTATATCTGATGTTAGTAAAGAATCCATCTTTTTACTGAAAGGAACTGCCCCTAACTCCGTTATCTCATATCCGGTCTCAATACGGGCTCCATGAAACTCCGGATGACCAAAAAAGCTGATATCAACACATATGGTCATTCCCGGTCTTAAAATATCATTGCTGTTGGGACCAAAAAACGGCGACTCTGCCTCATGAAGACCTATTGTATGAACAAAAGGACATACAAGATATTTAGACAAATTATGCTTCTCAAAATATGCTCTGGCAGGTGCATCGATCTCTTTACCGCTTTTACCAACTATCAACTGGTCTTTGGTAAGACAAAATGCTTCCCTTAAATAACGAATCAAATCTTTCTGACGTGAAGAATAAACCCCGTTAACAGGCAATGTGTCTCCAACAACCCCGGCATAACCGTTTACCTTCGGAGAAATACCTATCATAACAAGTTCACCCTTTTCTAAAATCTTGGAACTGGCTGTGGGCACAACAGCATTACTCCTGGCTCCGCTGCCAATTATAGTGCTGAATCCAAAACCGCTAGCACCGCGGCTCCTGACTGAGTATTCACCGGCTGCGGCAACCTCAATCTCAGAAACCCCGGACGCAATTTTTTCCTTGAT
>JAAYKT010000323.1 GCA_012522255.1 Clostridiales bacterium | reverse complement strand
GTTTATATTATTGATTGCTTACCTAATATGGGGAAATTCTCCAAAGAAGAAATTGAAGCAAGAACATTGACATTGGTGAGAAATTTACACAAACTAAGACCGGCCACACCTATTGTATTGGTCGAAGATAGAACATATGGCTATGCTAATTTAAAAGGTGAAGATACTCCCAACCATAGAAGAATCGGTATGCAAGCTGCCTATAAAACATTGAAAAAGGAAATTAAATCCTTGTATTATGTGAAAGGTGATATCTTATTGAACAATGATTTTGAAGCTACCGTTGACGGCTCACATCCAACCGATGTGGGTATGCGTACTTATTATAAGGCCTTGCAACCTGTCATTAAAAAAGCACTGAAAAAAAGTAAATAACAAACAGAAGCTGATGAAAAAAATTCAAATTGGGTATACGAATCTATTTAAATATATACTGTTTTTTACCTTTTACATGGTGCAAAACGTAAAAGCTGACGGTTATTATTTCTTTGTACAATTCACAGATAAGAATAATTCTACTTATTCTTTACAACAACCAGAGGAATTTCTTAGTCAGCGAGCTATTCAACGCAGATTAAATCAAGGAATCAGCTGTGACTCCACCGACTTGCCGGTCAATGAACTCTATCTATCCCAGATTACTGATTTGGGTATGGATATTCACCATACAAGTAAATGGATGAATAGTGCAACCCTTGTTTTGGAAGATTCAACGAATATCGCTCAAATACGCGCATTAGATTTTGTACGTTTTGTAGAATATACCGGCAGAAAAATCGATCCTAAATATGCACCACAATCTAAAATCAAGAAATTTGTAGAGGAATATAACCATGGAGATGCAACTACTCAGACAGATCTATTGAATGGAAAAGTCTTGCACAATGCGGGTTATACAGGTAAAGATATTCACATAGCTTTGTTAGACGCAGGGTTTTATCAAGCTAATATTAATACAGCTTTTGATAGTTTACGTTTGCAAAACAGACTTTTAGGTGCAGTTAATATTTGTGATAATAGCAGAGATACTTATTTGTCTGATTCACACGGTTCTAATGTTTTATCTATTATGGCAGCTAATTATCCCAATCAATATTTGGGTAGTGCGCCTCATGCCTCTTATTGGTTAATTCAAACAGAAGAACCTTTAGGCAAGTATAAGGTTGAATTAGATTTTTTAGTCAGAGGTTTTGAATTTGCCGATAGCGTAGGTATCGACATAGTCAACATATCCTTAGGTTATTATGAGTTCGATGATGATAGGATGGATTTTACTTATGCTGATATGGATGGTAAGACTGCACGTTCGAGTATTGCCGCTAATATAGCTTCCCAAAAAGGTATAATTGTCTGTAGCAGTGCCGGTAATGAAGGAAATAAAGCATGGAAATATGTCTGCTCTCCCGGTGATGCGGAAGGAATTATTACGGTTGGTGCCGTAAATAATTATGGTAATATTGCTGCTTTTTCATCTTTTGGACCGAGCTCTGATCAGCGTGTTAAACCTGATCTATGTGCCACCGGACAGGGTACTGCTTACGTCAACTCCTATGGATACAACGATTTTGGCAATGGTACTTCCTACTCATCACCCCTTTTGGCCGGTTTTATGGCATGTTATCTACAAGCTTATAAAGAAAATATATCACATCCCTATAATATACAGACTATTATTAATCAGGTTGTTAGTACCGCTGACAG
>JAAYKT010000322.1 GCA_012522255.1 Clostridiales bacterium | reverse complement strand
TTTGGATGCCACTGAAATACCTCTTGAAAAGCTTAATTTAGAGCAGATAAAAAAAGATATGATAAATATAAGCGATATTCCTACCGGAGAATCCCCTATAATGCTAAAAGGTTTTCCCGGATCCTTGAAAATACTCAAAGATGACAGAAATATTGTAAAACATCGTTTTAGTCTGATTTCTGATCAATATGATAACTATAAATCAGAGACAAAAAAGGAAGATGCGGAAGATTTTTTGGAAGAAGCAAGAAGAAACTATGATGTATCGGATAAAAAATATGAAAACGCTATGAAAAGATTTGATAAAACCTTTGATGACATGATTGAAGATATAAAAGAACTTTATGAAGATATAGAAGATTTGAAAGAAGAAATAACTGATGAAAAAGCCAATCAAAAGGTATATAAGATTGAATATGACCAAGGAACCATGTCGAAAATTAAATATGAAAGCTTAAAAGACGGTCTCACCTTGCTTGAAAATAAACTGAAAGGTTTGGAAATGCAACTGAACCTTAACTATGCAAAACTATTGGCCTACAGCGATTTGAAAAAAGTAGTTATCGAAGAATAGGTAGCGACCAGGGGGACGGTTCTCCCGGTCGCTTTTTGTGAGCGACCGGGAGTCCCCCTGGTCGCCCTGCTGATCGTTACAGCTCAACCGTTTCCAATACCCCCACAAAACAATCCACTATTGCTGCATCAAATTGACTATTTTTGCCTCGAATTAGCTCCCCTATAGCTTCTTTTTTAGCAAGAGGCATTCTTCTATAAGGTCTTGAGCTGGTCATGGCATCATAAGCATCCGCAACTGCCATTATTTTCGCCGATCTTAAAATGTTTTCTCCCGGTAAACCTTGTGGATATCCCTTCCCGTCGATTCTTTCATGATGCTGCAAAATCAGCTTTCTGCTATTTTCTAAAAATCCTATTCCCGTTAGAATATCGTAACCGGTACCGGGATGTTTTTTAATTAATTCATATTCTGCTTCTGTAAGTTTACCCCTCTTATTTAGTATTTCCGTTGGTATGCCGATTTTACCTATATCATGCAAAAGCGCTGCATACTCTATAGTCTGAAGTTCACTTTCCTCCAATCCCATGGCCTCTCCAATCGCCTTTGAAATACCGGAAACCCTCTCACAATGACCCCAGGTATATATATCACTGGCCTCAATAGCGCTGGCCAAGGCTCGAACCGTAGTCAAATAGTTTTTCTTGATCTCATCTAAAAGCTTTGACAACTCTGTATTCATGGTTTCTTTTTCTTTTGAATACTCCTTAATCCTGTTCGATTGTTTTACTATTTCATCATTTAGTTTAGATAACTCTTCAAAACTTAAATCCCTTTCTTTTAGTAATTCCTGCAATGTATCTATCATCTTATTAAACTCTTTTTCCAAAATGTCAAATTCATCGTTGGCTTTTATATCTATACGCTGGCCCAAATCCCCGTCAGAAATTCTCCCTATCGTATTCAACATCTGTGATAAAGGTTTTGTGATAAAAGCAGAAAGAAAGTAGCATATAATAAAAGAAAAGAACATACTCACTGTGGCAATCCCTATAATCACGTTTTTGATGGGTGTCAGTTTGGCGGCCATATCGACAGGCATTATCCCCAAAAGCTTCCAATTTGTGCCCGGAACATCCATATAACTTAAAATGCTTTCTACACCCTTGTAGTCAAAAATTTCTGTTTCCTTGCCGGAATAAAGCCATCCACATAATTCTGTATCATAACAAATCTTTGTCATCAACATTTTTTCTTCCGGATGTGAAAAGATTACCCCATCGCCATCTATAAGCATGAGATATCCATTTTCTCCAAATTGAATATCATCAAATATATCGGCCAGTCTGTTAAGCCTGATATCCATGCCGACAGCGCCCACGATACGGCCGGCTTTTTCCACTGCTTTTGAAACCGTAACAACTATTCCACCAACATCACCCGCATCCAAATACGGATCCGACCATATAGTATCGCCTCTGTTTAAAACAGCCTCCTTATACCAACCTCTTTCTCTGCAATCGTAATCTTCAGGCATTGTTAGGTCTAAGGGAGTAAGAAAAAGAGAGCCGTCTTCCTCAGGCCCAAAATATATCCATGCAATATAAGGACTGCTTTTTGTATAACCTGACAATTGCTCTTGTATAGGTAAAAAATGCTCCGGTACGGATGTCACCATTTTAGGCTGATTTGGTTTATTCCTCCAATTCCGCAATTCATCAGTGTTTGCCCAATAGTCAACAACATATTCCATATCAGAAAGGAATTTTCTTAAAAAATAATCATTGGCATTTTTCAATGTGTCATAATTGCTCTGCTTTACCTGGCCCAGTACAATATTCTTTGAATTGCTGTAAGACATGATACCTATAGCTATTATAACAACCAAAACAATAGCCATCATAGTAAGGGTTATTTTGTTGCGTATACTTATTCTCATGTGCGAAACCTCTTAAATCGTAAAGTATAGAGCATTTGTCGAAATATATCACTTTGTATATAAAGTATCAAATAATTGCTGTAAATGCAACCTTTTTTGGGAAAAGGCGGGGATGTGGAAGAGGATCCGACCAGGGGGACCAGGGGGGGGGGACCAGGGGGACGGTTCTGGTGGTCGCTCCCAAAAAGCGACCACCAGAACCGTCCCCCTGGTCCCCCCCCCGGTTGGCTCTTGCTTTTTCGTGATATTATGATAGTATTAGTAATAAAACCAATAAAGGTCGTGATGTTAGGGTTGAACAAAAAAATTAAATTATACGGGTTTAATAACCTTACAAAGGCGTTGAGCTTTAACATTTATGATATCTGCTACGCAAAATCCGAAAAAGACAAAAATGACTATATAAAGTATATTGACGAGCAATATAACTCCCAGCGGCTGACAAATATCCTCAGCGAATTGGCCAACATCATCGGTGCAAACATACTTAATATTTCCAAGCAGGATTATGAACCTCAGGGTGCCAGCGTTACTGTTTTGATTTCTGAGGAAAAAATGTGTTGCAGTTTAGTCGATCCTTCTTGCAATAAAGGGGAATTTGTGCAATTAAAAGATTGCATCGTTGCACACTTGGACAAGAGCCACCTGACTGTGCACACCTATCCCGAAAGTCACCCGGATAACGAAATATCCACTTTTAGAGTGGACATAGATGTATCCACCTGCGGGGAAATATCCCCCCTTAATGCTTTAAATTTTCTCATCGGGAGTTTTGATTCCGATATTATCACTTTGGACTACAGAGTCAGGGGTTTTACCAGAGACGTAGGTGGGAGAAAGTTTTTTATGGATCACAACATCAATTCCATCCAAAACTATATTGATCCCAAAACCTTGGAAAAGTACAGGGCCATAGATGTCAACGTCTACGATTCCAATATTTTTCATACAAAAATGATGATTAAGGAAATAGAACTGAATGACTATCTTTTTAACATAGATCCTAATAAACTAAATTTAAACGAGATAAAGTATATCAATGATAAAATCTCCACGGAGATGGAGGAGATTTACTACGGCAGAACCGATGATGATTGACTGACACAGCCGGCATAGATGTATTGCTTGAATGAGTCAGGGCGGCTATAATGGCCGCCCTTTTTGAATGCATATTTTAATTTTTTTATTCCTTTTGTTAACAAATGGGCTTACAGTCTCATTTAAGAATCAATTTTACTTTATTACTCTTCTGGCTGAATAATAGGTTTTTTCATAATAACCGGACATAAGGGTTGATTTTTTTACCACATCACCGGTTTGAGGTGCGTGTACAAAATCACCGTTGCCCACATAGACACCAACGTGGCTCACAGTCTTGCCGTCTTTTGCAAAGAAAACCAAATCCCCATATTCCAAATCCGACTTTGCAATCCAAGTTCCCACCAGTGCCTGTTGTCTGGAAACCCTGGGCAAAGATATGCCAATCCTGCCAAACACAACTTTCATCAGCCCTGAACAGTCGTAGCTGTTTGGCCCGTTACCTCCCCATTTGTAAGGCTTACCCATTTCTTTTGCAAGCTCTTCGCTGAGCTTTGACCTTAGAACGCTTACTTTTCTGCTTGTCCCGCTTCTGGAAACCACTAAATTTTTATCATTGGCATCATTGACCTTATCGTAAGTCCTTTTTACCAGCACTATGGCTTCTTCTTTTGTGGTTTTTCCCGTAGGGTCAAACATGTTGTCACCGACACCGTTTATAACGCCGATGCCGTACAAATAATTAACGGCTTCTTTTGCCCACTTTGCAATTGTATAATCATCCGAAAATATATAATCATATGGATATGAATAGTCATATTCCGGTTTTGAAACCTTTAAAGTCCGATACAGCATGGTACTTATTTCCTGGCGGGTTGTGGTGCCCTTTGGAACAAAAGTGCCGTCACCCATACCATTTACCAAACCTAAACCGTTGGCTATTCTTATGTTTTTATTTTGGGTATCTGTGTAAGGGTTTTCTCCTTGCAGCACGCCTTCATTTCCGCTTAAAGCTTCATATAGTTTTACAACCATTTCTGCAAATTCTTCTCTTGTGATTAAAGTTCCGTACTCCATTTTGAATTGATCCGGCAGAAGATCCTCCTCTTTGGCCTTTTCCACTTCTACACTTGCCCAGTTATATGTAGCGGCTCCGTTGCCTTCTGGTGATGTGTCGGCAAATATAATTCCGGCTGTAACAAATATAGCCAAAATCATAACAACCATACCTAATTTAATAATTCTGGTTCCCATTAATTACTTCATCCTTTCTGCATATCATAGCACTTAGAATTATCCTAAACTTTGGTATATTGAATTGTATACTTAATATGATAACACAAAAATGGTAGGCATGACCCAGGTAATTTGTGGTAAGTATTTTTGGATGAAAAGTATTCGGATGGACTTGAAATAATATGAACCGTATTTTTATAGGTTTAAAAACATTTGAATCTATCGGTTTATGTCGGATTATGTAATCATGTTGAATAGGCCTTCACTCAATATCATGATAAGAATGCCGGCGATGAGGTTTCCTATAAAAATGGCGGGAAAAGCCCATTTGAACCGCATATTAAGCATAGCCGCAATAACGCTGCCTGTCCAAACCCCCGTGCCGGGGATGGGTATGGCCACAAAAAGAATAAGCCCCCATAAACCGTATTTCTTGACATTGCCGCTTTTGGCCATGGATCTGTTTGTTATGGAATCAACAAATTTGCGGAAAAATCTAGTTTTCTTTAGATAATTAAAAATAGGCCTTATGCTGAACAAAACAAAAGGCACGGGAATCATGCTTCCGATAAAGCCTAAAACTGCTGCATGAAGCGGCGAAAGTCCCAAGGAAATCCCGACAGGTATTGCCCCTCGCAGCTCAATAACGGGCAAGGCTGCCGTGAACATCACGGCAAATTCCCTTGAAAGAAAACTTACCAATCTTTCTATAAATAATTGCATGGTCATCCTGCCTTCAACTCTTATAATATAGTAAAACTATAACATAATGATGAGCCGAATAGCAAGAAGGAACTATGGGGGAACCAGGGGGACGGCGACCACCAGAACCGTCCCCTGGTCCCCCCACATTACTCGTACTTTATATATCCGACGAACCCTACTGCCTTCAGCTTTGCAAGCATCGCCTCCGCATTCTCTTTTTTCAAAAACGCTCCCACCTGTACCTTATAGTATTTCGTATCGTCCGCTGCAACAGTCTTTTCATCTAAGGCACCATGTACCGCAAGCCTAAAGCTGTCCATATCCTCCCCATGCTTGGGAAACCAATGCGTGATATCAGCATGGTTGGAGGCTATACCTATCTTGTAACCTTCGCTGTGACAAATTATATCCTTCTCGTTTAGATTATAAATCCGACACAACATAACACACAACTCAACTGCATTCTGCCATGCTTTTCTAAAATAAGGTTCCTGTTTTGCCTCATCATAACCCACCATATTTTGCCCGCTATAGCGAAATCCGGCGGGTTCACATATTTCTATTCCTATATGTGTATTGTTGGCTTTGCCTCCTGCATGCCATCCTCTATGGTCCCAAGGCAGATATTGAAAAGCTTCTTTGTCGTCCACAAAAGCATGAACACAGGCCTGTATGTTTATTTCCCCTGCCTTAAAAGACTTGTTCCACCTATTAAACCAATCCGCCGCCATAACACCCGGCGCTACAGTAGAATGTATCATAATCCCCGAAGGATTTATCTTTGCATTGGCCTTATAACAATCATTCTTAGTCATATACTTTATCGTCAATTTCATTTAGTCACCCCCATCCTTTAATTATTAACAGCTTATCCTTGTACATACTATGCAAAAATAACTTATATGTATAATTAACTTTTGGGTGGGGGGTTTTCCGGCAAAAATAAGGGCCGCTGATGTCTATTGAGACCACCCGGCTTGGTTATTAGTTAATAGGCTCTAAGTCAGTAGCCGTTCTATTTGACTAAAACTCACCATCTTTTACCCAGAGCCCTTCATTACCGCCCACAAGCCTGTCACCGGGCTCTTCATTAATTTTGTTGCTATCAACAACAGAGTTATTGATAGTAAGAATGACACCGGTGGGATAGCCGGTGCCTACATAAATATCAGCTACAAGGCAACCAACAGCGTCTGCAACATCGCTTTTAATGGTATTGTTTTCGCAGTAAAGGTTGCTCGATGTTCCAATAAAACTAACATCCTCAATAACTAAATTTTTGATCTCAGCGCCATTAATGCCTTTACGACCAAACATCCCAAGGCCATCCTGGCCCTCCTTAGCAAGTGTGAAATTTCGAATAGTATGCCCGTTACCGTCAATAGAAAAGTTGTTGGAATTTGAGGTAAGTTTGGATGCATAAAGACATTTGGGCGATTTGGACCTCCTATCTAAATTTTGGCAGCATGTCCATTGCACGGGTTAAAACTATTTGGTATAATTTGAATATAAATATTTGAATATTTTAACAAAGGTTATTGCTGAAAAAATACAGTTAATGCAGTTCAAAAATATGAAATTTGAAAGGAGAATTATATGTTCGTAAAAAACAGAATGTCTAAAGATCCGCAAACCATTCCGTCCAATACTTCTATATCTGATGCAGTAGCCCTATTTAAGGAAACTGGTTTTAAAAGATTTCCCGTGGTAGACAACGGAAAACTTGTGGGTTTGCTTACAAAAGGTGATATTCAGACGGTTTCACCGACAAAAGCTACCTCTTTAAGCATCTTTGAGGTTCACTACTTTCTTTCCCTGATTACAGTAAAAGATGCCATGACCAAAAAGGTTATAACCATCGATGCGGAAAGCTTACTGGAGGAAGCTGCTATTTTGATGAGAGAAAACAAGATCAGTACCCTTCCCGTTATGGAAAAAGGCAAATTGGTTGGTATCATTACAGAAAGTGATATTTTTGATGCTTTTATTGATCTGTTAGGATTCAAAGACAAAGGTAGCCGAATAACTGTTGAAACCAAGGACGTTCCCGGCGGTATAGCCATTATTTCCGAAGTATATTCTTCTTTGCATATTAATATTACCCATATAGCGTTGTTTGAAGGTAATGGAATAAGAGATCTTGTTATAAGAGCGCCAATAACAGACCTTACCGAAGTGGAAAAGAAACTGAACGAGAAGGGATATTCGATAAAACATACGTTGATAAACAAATAGTCCTGGGGCAACCAGTAACCAGGGGGACGGTTTGTAACCAGGGGGACGGCAGACCGTGTGGCAATTGCAGTGCCATGCATGCCAATAACCGGTCTTTGCCGGTAGTGTCGAATAGTTTGTGTATGGCTCTTCCGAGCCAAGGATTTTTGCGAAATATTTTAGATAAAATCCTTACAAATTATTGCTTTAATATTCAAGGATCAAATTATTAGCTTTTTCAAAAGGCT
>JAAYKT010000321.1 GCA_012522255.1 Clostridiales bacterium | reverse complement strand
GATTGTAACACAAAGAAGATAGCGTTACAATATTTAACATAGAATTATTTTATGAATTGTATAACCCTTTTTTCTATTCACAGGTAAGCGGGTGCAGCCTGCTGAACGAAGTGAAAAATCTCGCATTACTAATGACAAGATCCTTCACTGCGTTCAGGATGACATCGCTGCGCTCAGGATTAAATACATACCTCTGACTTATCACACAGCTGCAAAATATCAAATTCTTGTTTTTATTTGATGTTTACAACAGTAAGCTGCTAAAAAACAGGAGGCTTTATGGAAGAACAACTGACCTTCGTGAACCGGGTAGAATTCAGAGAATGGCTCGCAAAACACCATGCTTCCAATAATGGCTTCTGGATGGTCTTCGGGAAGTCCGGCCATTTGAAAACACTAAAGCCTGAGGAAGCTTTGGAGGAAGCTTTATGCTTTGGCTGGATCGATGGCCTGATGAAAAGTATTGATGAAACCCGATATATCAAGAAATTTTCACCACGAACAAAGGGCAGCCATTGGTCTGAAAAGAACCGTAATACAGCCATGAAGCTTGTGGAGAAGGGACTGATGACTGAAGCGGGCGTAGCCGCTATTGAACGGGCAAAAAGGTTAAATAAATGGGATGCCCCAAAACCGGAGCCGTTAACGGAGGAGCAAATCGCGGTATTGGCTGAAGCCCTGAAAGGTTATGAGCCGGCCTATTCCAACTTTATGAAAATGTCTTTTTCCATACGAAGAACATACACGCTTCTTTATTTCGATGCGAAATCAGAGGCCACAAAAAAGAAGCGCCTGGAACAAATTGTCGGCAGGTTGAATGAAAACAAGAAACCCATGTAGTTGTTTACTGCTTTGCTATGCAATTTAAGGATCCGGGAACCGTATTTTTATTTTTTTGGCAGGAACACTCGCCACAATAGAATAAGGCACACGTTATATCCACTTTGTTCATAATGATTATGATTTGCTCTTTTTAATATTTATTGAAATTATAACGGATATAACATTTATAGCAATAGCAGTTGTAAATAGAAGAATGGGAGATGTACCTGAAATATCAAGTATTATTCTGCTGTCAATTTTTTGTAAGATTGGCCCGCTTGCACCGATGATCGCCATTGCAATAATAAAAACGAACCGCCCTTTTTCACTACCAAACCTAAAGAGAATGGGGGTATTTATTGCAATAAAGATAAGTCCGCCTATAACAGCTATAAACAGAATATTATTACTATCTTCTATCTGCATGATGCCAACACTTTTTCCGATAATTTGCCCAACCAATGCAAGCAGAGTTGCGCCAAGCATACAAATATATCCCAGTAAATATTTGCTGAAAATAAGTTCGAATTTTGAATAAGGCATCATGGCCGCAAGTTGCTCCCACTTAGAGCGTTCATCATATGCGATCGCCGTCATGGGCAAAACTGCTCCCAATAATATTGCAAGAGCATTCATAGACCCACCTGTTGTCAATGCAATAACCGGGATAATAACGAGAAATATTTTAAGTTGTTTTGTAATAACATAACAATCTTTTAAAAGCAGGCTTTTCATTTATTTATCCTCCTTTGCCATAAACAAGATAATATCTTCAAGGCTTGTATGTTCTATGCGAAAAGCGGAGTTAATCTTATCCTTTTTAACAAGAACCTCATAACCAAAACTAGTTCTCATTTTGCGAACGATAGAACTTTTCGGTAATTCTTGCAAATTTTCTTCCGATAATTTTATAACTGCATATTTTTCTAATAATAGATCCTTTTCCTCGCATAATATAAGCTTACCTTTATGAATAAAGCAGATGTAGTCGCAAATTTTTTCAAGGTCGCTTATAATATGCGACGAAAGTAAAATTGAATGGTCCTCATTTCGTGTAAAATCATTAAATACATCAAGAATTTCATCCCTCACCATAGGATCAAGTCCACTGGTTGCTTCATCTAAAATAAGGAGTCGGGGATTATGGGAAAGGGCGACTGCAATAGATAATTTCATTTTCATTCCTCTTGAAAAGTCTTTAAACTTCTTATCAAGTGGTAAAGAGAACTTTTTAATATATCCAAAATATAGATCATCACTCCAATTTTTATAGATAAGCTTCATAATATTATTAATATTTTTTGCATTCAGCACTTCAGGGAAATATGCTTCATCAAGTACAACACCAATTTCTTGCTTAGCATCTGTAAACTCCTTCGACAGGTTGGACACTCCTAAAACAGAAACTTCACCGCTATCTGGCTTTATGGAATTCATAATCAGATTTATGGTTGTACTTTTGCCGGCACCATTTTCACCAACCAGTCCCATAATAGCACCTGAAGGCAGATTAAAACTAATATCTTTAAGTATGAAATCACCAAAAGATTTTGTGATATTCTTCACTTCAATACTGTTCATATTTACTCCTCCTCTGAAATGATTTTAAACATTTCAATAATGTCGTTGACTGTTAATCTGCATGCAGGAGCAATTTTTAAAATTTTTCTCATGTGCTCCTCGATCTCTTTTAGATGGGCTTCCCGCAATATTTCTGTGTTTTTTTCTGCAACAAAAGAGCCTTTACCCATTGTGGAATAAATATATCCATCCTTTTCAAGTTCGTCGTAAGCTCTTTTAGTGGTTATTACACTAATTTTCAAATCTTTTGCTAGATTTCGAATGGACGGGAGCAGATCCCCTTCCTTAAGCTCAGACGAAATAATTGCAGACTTTATTTGACTATATATCTGTTCGTAAATCGGCTCATTATTCGCATTACTAATAATGATATTCATTTACCGCCTCCATCAATTCAATGTTCATATACAGTATTTACAGTATATACTCTATATACACATTTGTCAATATACCGAGGAAGATGTCCTTCTCCGTAAGAAGAACCTATATGCTGCTTTATCTGGATGCGAATTCAGAGGCTACAAAAAAGAAGTGCCTGGAACAAATTGTTGGCAGGTTGAACGAAAACAAGAAACCCATGTAGTTGTTAACAGTTTGGTGGGGGTGACGTCCCCCACCAAAGTAATAATAATCCACTCAACTTTCCCACTTCGTTTTGGGCACTTGCCTGCACAGCAGACTACCGACGGAGGTGTGATATCACATCTCCACGTTTCGGTATCAGCGCCTTAAAACACTGCTCACAAGTGGAGGCGGGAAAGTTGAGTAACTCGTAAGAACACTTACTCTTCATCTTAGGCTGAACGTGTTCATTGCTTCACACTGACGCGTCAGTTTGTTTACCAGCCAGAAGCTGTTTTATCAGCCTTCCCGGCCAGGCCAGCATTCTCTTGAACAGCGTCAGGGCCAGCGTACCTGTCTTTTTCACGAAGTGTATGAACATTCCTTCGCTGCCAAAGGGATTGTCCTCGACCAGATAGGTCCAGGTGGAT
>JAAYKT010000320.1 GCA_012522255.1 Clostridiales bacterium | reverse complement strand
TATGCCTTTGGGGGGTTATTGAGCATAGGAGATATCAGGGGGTGTTGTGTAAGTTGTGGAGAAAGTGTTTCAAACCCTATTGGAGGGCTGGGAAGGCTAAGTATGGAGTTGAAGCCGGTTTTAAAGGAAACACCCTATTACATTAACGGACTAATTTATGGTGGAACATATGAGGGAAAGAGGGGACCTCTGATTAAAGCGCTGAAAAAATTAGGGATCAAAGACCTGCCTGGTGAAGAGTGGGCTTTAGAGACCGAACCCTCAGCAGCTTCTATGACAATTAAGTTTGATGACGGGGATATGACACTAAAAATGGAATGTTAATAAAAAATATAATTATTTTAATAGTAAATAAAAACATAGGGAGGTGTTTTAATATGGGGGATGAGCATATAAATAAAAATCAATACCAGAAAAAAATTGAACAATGTAAGCAAGAAATTCTTCTGAATCCCAACGATGCAAACAAATACAATGAAATGGGCGTTGCTTATACTAATCTCAAGGAATACAAAAAAGCTATTCCAGTATTCCTAAAGGCCATTACTATAGATTCTGAGCATAAAGCTGTTTTATATAATTTAGCCAATGCTCATTATGAACTCAAGCAATATCGGAAAGCTATACCCTTGTATCAAAAATTGGTAGAGATAGAACCTGAGCATGCAGATGCTTTTTTTGAATTATGGCAGATATATGGCAAACTAAATAATACTCAGAAAGCTATAGTGGCATACCAGATGGCAATTGCAATTAATCCTCGATTTAAGGCAGCATCTAACAAACTGGCTAAACTTTATTTTAAGCTCAAGCAATACGGGAAATCTATTAAGGTATATCAGAATGCCATAAGGTTTAGCAAAAAAACTGTTGAGATAAACCGCGGCAAAGTAAGATTTGATAATCAAACTGAAGTTAGAAATAAAGGATATAAAGATTATCCTATAATTGATTCCTTGGAACAGGAATTGCAAGATAATCCAGAAAGGTATCAATTCTATTTGGAGAAAGGCATAGAGTATCAAAAGCTTGGGGAATATCAAAAAGCAATCGAAGCTCTAAACAGAGCAGTGGAACTTAAGCGAGACTCTGGGGATGCTTTTTATGAATTAGGTAAAGCTTACCACTCCAAAGAACAATATTCGGAAGCCTCTCTTGCATTAGAGAAGGCCGTGCATTACCTTCCTGAAGAAGCTGAGCAGATTTATTATAGGCTTGGTATAGTATATCTAAAAATAGGCAATGATGAACAGGCAATTGAATCTTTTGAAAAAGCAACCCGGCTTAATCAGGAATTGAAGGATGCTTATTTTTATTTGGGATGGATTTACAATAAAACCAAACAGTTTAACAGGGCCGTTGAGTCCTATGAAAAAGTGATTAGGGTAGATCCTCAATATGTTAATGCCTGTTATAACCTGGGATGGGCTTACACTGAGACAGGTCAATTCAGAAAGGCATTGGAAGTTTTTAAAAAGGCAATCGAAAATAATCCCGATGATGCCGACTCATACTATGCATTGGGCTGGGCTTACGGAAAATTAAAAAATTATGAACAAGCAAAAAAATTATTTCAGGAAACTATTCATATTAAGCCTGATTATATTTATGCTCACTATGGTTTGGGTATGACTTGTTTGGCATTGGGAGAAAGAAACCAGGCCTTTAAAGAGTATAAAACCTTAAAGGATCTTGACCAGGAGACTGCTAAATTATTATTTGACCTGATTTATTCCTGACAAAAGTACAATTAATTAAAAACAAAAGGGTTAGAGGCTTCATAATCTTACATTATTGCAAGAATTCCTTACAATCAGCCTCAACCCTTTTTTAAATTTTATTTATTTTTAATTTATTGGTAGGAATTATGTAACATACAAGGTGGTGTTAAGAATAGAATAGAAATACAGGCATTTACTTATGCTATCATATGCACTATCATTGAATATAAGAAAAGATATATTTGTCCAATCCCAAAAATTTCAAGCTTGATGATTTGATTAAAATATTTATGAATTATTTTGGGGCACCTAGAGTTAAAGTTAGTCATCATATATTCAAGACACCATGGAAAGGGGACCTAAGAATAAATATACAAAAAGATGGAAAAATGGCAAAGCTATACCAGGTGAAGTTAGTAGTAAAAGCACTGAAGAAATTGGAGGTAAACAATGAAGACTCATGACCTAATTGAGAAATATACGTATAGAGTAGAATGGTCTGAAGAGGATAAAATTCATATTGCCAGATGCCTTGAATTTCCTTCCTTGATGGCTCATGGAGATACAATAGAAGATGGATTAAAGGAAATTAAAGAAGTTGTTAAAAATGCCATTGAATGGATGAATGAAGAAAATGAAAAAATCCCAGAAACGTTTGGAATGAAAAAATATAAAGGCAATTTAACCTTACGTGTACCAGCGGAAGTGCACAAGAACTTGGTTATTAAATCAGCAGAGGAAGGTGTATCTGTAAATCAGTATATTCTTTCTAAAATCTCATGATTTGATGCTCCTTGCATAACAATGACAAAGCGCATATATAGCGTCAATCCTCTCCATATGGTGTTTATAGAAAGAAATCTTTATTTTTCTACAAATGAATTTGAAATCCCTGATTCTCTTTCTTTAATTGAATGCTATTGTTACCAGAGTGATTTTTATTGGAATTTTTGATATTCTATGGTGGTCCTATCTGAAAGCAGAAAGATTGAAGAGTGTAAGGAAGATTGATTGGAGTTCAATGAAATCTTATTCACTATTAGTGTTCACTTATTATATAATGTTCAATATATAGTGAACATTATTATTTAGGTGAACATTATGGCTAAAAGAAAGAAGCTTAAAAATATATTTGCGGACAAAGCTTCGATAGTTTTACGAATAATGTTGCAAAATCCTGAAAAAAAATGGGTTGTTCGCGATTTTAGTTCAAGGACGCTTTTAAGTATTGGTATGGCTCAAGAAGTATTACAGTCAATGGAGATTATGGGATATATCGAAAGTGTGAAACAGGGTCCGAAAAGCTTGACTGTTTTGACAAATCCTGAAAAGCTAATTACTAACTGGATAAACTGGTATCAATTTGAAAAAAATGGTGTTGAATCCTATTATTCCCCGGATAAGAATATTCTTAAAAAAATTAAATCAGTATTAAAAGAGCAGGAATATGCCTTAACGCTGCATCCAGGTGCTAACCTAATTACGTCTTTTGTTAGAACAACAGATATTTATTTATATATAAAAACTAAAAGCTGGAAGAAAGATATTTTAAAAATTAGACAGGACTTAGGGTTAAAAGAGTTGGTTCAAGGAGGTAATATCCATTTTGTAGACCCCTTTTACCGGAATAGTATATTTAACGAAATCCAAAAAATAGGGGGTTATTCAGTTGCCTCAAATCTGCAATTATATTTGGATTTATATAACTTTCAGCCGCGAGGAAGAGAACATGCAGAATATTTAAAAAATTTATTATTAACAAAAGGAGTAGAACTTGCTTGATTTACACAATTCTGAGTTATTATTTTTTGAAGTACTTGCAGATTTAAAAGAATATTTAGATGATCTTGTTGTTGTAGGTGGCTGGTTAGCTTATTTGCATAGCAACTTTTTATGGAGAAATATTTCAATAGAGCCGATTACAACAGTAGATATTGATTTTGGATTAAGTGAAAAAAGCAATAAAATATATCATCAAAATATATATCAAATATTATCTTCATTAGATTATGAACAACATCATATAAAAATAGGAAAAATATTTCCTGTTGCTTTTTACAAAAAGGGCGTCATACCTGTTGAGTTT
>JAAYKT010000319.1 GCA_012522255.1 Clostridiales bacterium | reverse complement strand
TATCAAAATAGATAAACTATTCTTTGGAGAATAAAACTTTTGTAAGATTAAATTAGACCCATCAATTTGTAAGACTAAATTAGACTGCATAGATATCAGGGGTCTACTTTACTTTTACAATTCAGGGTATTCTACCAGTTCTTTCATATCTGCAATATTCTTTGACAAATGCTACTTGTTTAAATATAATAATGGGAATAAATTTGATATAATAAATAATGTAACAACGAGCCAAATTAATCAAACAATGATATTTAAAATAGAGAATTATAAGAAAGGGGTATGCTTATGGAAAGATTATTGAAGGAAGGGCTGACTTTTGATGATGTGCTTTTAATCCCCGGCAAGTCAGAAGTTCTTCCCAAAGAAACAGATGTGACTACAATGCTGACAAAGGGGTTAAAGATAAATATTCCAATAATATCTGCAGGTATGGATACTGTGACAGAAGCAAGGTTAGCTATTGCTATTGCCAGGGAAGGTGGCATTGGAATAATACATAAAAATATGAGCATAAAAAACCAGGCATTGGAAGTTGATAAAGTTAAAAGGTCGGAGCACGGTGTTATAGTTGATCCTTTTTACCTTTCTCCTCAACATATTACATCCGATGCTATGGAACTAATGGAAAGATATAGGATTTCAGGTGTTCCTATTGTTGATGAAAAAGGCAAACTGGTTGGTATAATAACGAACAGGGATTTGAGATTTGAAACAGACATGACCAAAAGTATAAATGATGTTATGACAAAAGATAATTTGGTTACTGCTTCAGTAGGGACTGACCTTATTCAAGCAGAGCAAATACTGAAGAAACATAAGATAGAAAAGCTGCCTTTGGTAGATAACAAAGGGTATCTTAAAGGACTTATAACGATAAAAGATATTGAAAAAACCATACAATTCCCTAATTCCGCGAAGGATAAAGGAGGAAGACTGCTTGTCGGTGCAGCTGTTGGTGTTACAAATGACATAATGGATAGAGTGGAGGCTTTGGTGGCGGCAAAGGTAGATGTAATTGTCGTGGATACCGCCCACGGTCATTCAAAGGGTGTCATTGAAGCGGTAAAAAGAATTAAATTAAACTATCCTGATTTACAGATTATAGCGGGTAATGTGGCCACCGCAGAAGGAACAAGAGACCTTATTGAGGCGGGGGTAGATGGCGTGAAAATAGGCATAGGACCCGGGTCTATTTGTACCACTCGAGTTGTTACCGGCGTCGGAGTACCACAGATAACGGCGATATATGACTGCGCAGAAGAGGCGGAAAAGCATGGCATACCGATTATAGCCGACGGCGGTGTTAAATATAGCGGAGACATTGTAAAGGCTATAGCTTCCGGTGCAAGCTCTGTTATGCTTGGCAGCCTGTTTGCAGGAACGGAAGAAAGTCCCGGAGAGACTGAAATTTATCAAGGGAGAAGCTTTAAAGTTTATAGAGGTATGGGATCCCTGGCATCAATGGCAAGCGGAAGCAAGGACAGATATTTTCAGGAAGATGCAAAGAAGTTGGTTCCGGAAGGCGTAGAAGGACGAGTGCCGTTTAAAGGACCCCTATCAGATACAATATTTCAGTTGGTAGGTGGATTGCGATCCGGAATGGGATATTGCGGAACCCCTGATATAAAGACATTAAAAGAGGAAAGCAAGTTTATAAGGGTTACTGCCGCAGGACTAAGAGAAAGCCATCCCCACGATGTCCATATAACAAAGGAGGCACCAAACTATAGTTTATGATTAAGGGCGCAATTTGACCAATTCAGCCGTAGGGGCAGTCTTCGGCTGCCAGTTCCCATGGGTGTCACTGCCTCGCCCATACCAACAAAATGTAGTAGTACAACCGTAGGGGCGGCCTTTGATCATCAGTTCCCAAAAATGTCATCCTGAGGGCTCTGCCCGAAGGATCTAACGGTTGGCTCTGTCCCACCCACGATTGTCATCCTGAGGGCTCTGCCCGAAGGATCTTTATAATGAAAGGAACATTCTTATGGAACGAAATTTTGAAAAACTCAACATAAACGAATTCATTACCAACTCAATAAAAGAAATCCAAAAAACCTCAGGTCAAAGAAATGTTATCTGTGCCCTCAGCGGCGGTGTAGACTCCTCTGTCGCTGCTGTTTTAGTACATAAAGCCATAGGCAAAAGACTTACTTGCATCTTTGTTGATAATGGCCTTATGCGGAAAAACGAAGGGGACCAGGTAGAAAAGATATTCAAAAAACTGTTGAACATGAATCTGATAAGAGTTAACGCTCAGGATAGATTTTTAAACAAACTTGTTGGTATCTCAGATCCAGAGAAAAAAAGAAAAATAATCGGCGAAGAATTCATAAGAGTTTTTGAAGAAGAAGCCAATAAGATAGAAGATGTGGATTTTTTGGTCCAGGGTACTATCTATCCTGATGTTGTTGAAAGCGGAACCGATTCATCACGCCTTGTTAAATCTCATCATAATGTAGGCGGTTTGCCGGAAGATATGCAATTGAAACTGATTGAACCATTACGACCGCTATACAAAGATGAAGTAAGAAAGGTAGGGTTAGCTCTCGGCATACCCGAAGAATTAATATGGAGGCAGCCATTTCCCGGGCCCGGCCTCAGCGTTAGGGTTCTTGGTGAGGTAACAACGGAAAAGCTCCACATAGTTAGGGAATCCGATGCAATCCTTCGGGAAGAAATAAAAATCGCTGATTTGCATAGGAGCATCTGGCAATACTTTACCGTGCTGCCTGATATTAAAAGTGTCGGCATGTGTGAAGGAGAAAGAACCTATAACCACACAATTATTATAAGGGCAGTAAACAGCATCGATGCCATGACTGCTAACTGGGCTGAAATACCCTATGAGGTATTGGGGAGAGTTTCCACAAGAATTGTTGAGGAAGTACCCCATGTGAACAGGGTGGTTTATGATATAACAAATAAACCTCCAGGCACCATTGAGTGGGAGTAGTACCCAGAGGTTTCAAGCTGAAAGCGCAGAAAGCTATGTAGGTACTACCCCTGTCAGGGTTGGCGAGGCTTATAGCGACTGTAAGGAGCTAGAAGTCAGCAACCTACGGCTGGAGTAACAAGAAAGTCCTGGGTAAATCCCAGGACTTTCTTGCCTTTTATATTGGAGTACGATAGTATGCAAATTGATTTATCACCAATAACAAAACTATATCAATCTCCATAGCTTTGTTGTTGGATCTCTTTGTATTTTACCTTCACTTTCAAGTTCCCTTAATAATGCTACTACCCAATATTGTTGATTGGAAGATGTAGCATTTTCTTTTTCACCCCAATCGAACCCACATGATCTAAAGATGTTAGCTTGTCTCATACCTGGATTTTTAGAAGAACACTCAAAGTTAGAGCTCATAAATTCTAGTACAATCTTCTTGGCATCCTGTCTTAAATGATAACCTTGTTTTTCAAATGACATTATTAACAACCCCCAAACATACATTTACTGAATATTCTATCATGCATAATTGAACAATTCAAATAGTAAGTAATTTTACCCAATTGAACTAGCTATTTATTAGACTTATATGTTACAATAACTTTAGATAGCTAAAGAAGAAATACAGGAGGTACTTATGGCTTTTTCATACGATAATTTATGGAAAAGATTAGAGGAGAAACAGATGACTAAAGAAGATTTAAAAAATGCTACAGGGATGTCTAGTGC
>JAAYKT010000318.1 GCA_012522255.1 Clostridiales bacterium | reverse complement strand
TTTGTTTTTTCGTAAATTCCATTGTAGATGATTTTGATGGATTGGGGAAGAGTTTATCTCTTCCCGTTATTATTTTACATTATTATACAGTTGCCATCTTTCCTGCCTTCAGAAATTATACACTAACAACAAGGCGGTTATATGTAATCTTGTGTGGGTTTTAAAATTATGTATATATTGTAATAAAGATAGAAATGGGTATTCTTAAAACCCTGAAGTTAATGCGTTTTCCAGTTTTACTATATTATATTCAAACCATTTACACAGTTTCACTGAGAATAATGCGTCATCCAGCAACTTATGCTTATTCTTATTTTCAGAAGTATAGTACTGATAAAAATAATCAGAAACTAAATTCTGATAAAAGTACATATACGGCATAATCTTCAAGTCATAGGAATTCAGACTTGCATATTCAAGATAACAAGCTATATATTTTTTGAAATTCTCAATATTTATTTTGCCCTCTATGCATTCATCATCTGCCAATGAATATGACCGAATAATCTCCCAGCATACAGGATGTACGCAAGCAGATGTAAAGTCAATAACCGCATTGATTTTTTCCTTACTGCAGATAATTTGATGAATCTTATAATCACCATGAGTGTTCTTGCATGTCATTTTACTTACATCGAATCTATAATTTACAAAAGCATCAAGAATTTCTGTTTTACATTTTATTGCATCAATAATATCTGCATCCTTTCTTTCATTTGCCATTTTTAGAGTAGACGAATAGCTCATTTGAGCTTTTTGTGGAGTCATATAATCAAAAAAGTTCTGGCTAATGCCTATTGGTAGCCTTGGTAGCCTCTCAAGAGTTTTATGGATTTTCCCGAGTACACGAGCTGATTCATACAAAAGCCACTGGGGAGCTGAATTTCGGCTATATATTTTCCCTTCTATATACTTCTGCAAATGACATGTCTTAATACCTGTAAGTAATAAGTAATCTCCGTTCCTGGCAGGATATAATTCAGAGACAGGAATACCATTATCCTTCAGTTCAGAAATGATTAACGATTCATTTTCAGGGTGATTCATCGGGTCTTGCTCTATATCTTTAAAGATATACTCACCTTTATCAGATAACACGTAGTAAGTATGTGAACCATAACCTTCAGACATTCGAAAAATGCTATTTACACTTCCAATGTCATAATTCATTTCAATTATATCAATAATATCCTTGCTGATATCTCTTTCTTCCTTCCAATACCTTGAGCCACTTTTGGTTCTCGATAAAAGCCAGTTATCTATCAACCCCCTGCGAATCAAGAAATAATCACCAAAAGTATGCCAATACTCAATCAATAAATTGACTTCCTTTTCTGAATAAAATCTGCCACTTTCAAACTTGGTAGAGATATATTTCAGTATTTCAAATTTCATTTCCCTTTTTGCCGCCCATGCTTTGACTCTGCCCTTTTCATCCATAAACCTTTTAATATCATTCATTCAACCAATACTCCTTACAATCGTTTGTTCTTCCCATGAACCCATATTCAATCAGATAACGCCTGATTGTAGCATAATCTTCGTAGATTGCTTTCAAAATGGCATTTACCTCTTTTTCTGAATATTTTCTATCTTTTTCAAACTGTTCTGCAATCTTGCGGAGAATAACAATTTTCTTCTTTTCTTTAGGTGAAAAAACTTTTAATTTGAGGGGTTGTAATGACTCAAACAAGGAAACCACAATTTTATCTTCCTCTGATTTGGATATAAAATATCTGTCATCAACCATTTTGGCACCAGAATGAACATTCACCAATTCGTCTTCGAGGACTTTTGTTTTTCTTTCGGATACAGCTTTTTCAACAATATCAAATATAGCAAGATATAGCTTTGCTTGTTTTGCCTTCTCTCTGAATGCGAAACGCTGATGTCTTATGGTTGCAGCGGTGACACCAGTTTTTTTTGCAATATCCTTATCTGATAAACCATTATATATCATGAAAAGCAGTTCTTTTTGGTTTTCAGTAATTCCAGTATACTTTTTATCAAACGATGTCAGTATATTAAGCATATTCCCATGTTCCTTTTCAATATGAAGCAGAATGGCCTTTGATGCATCATAGAATCTGCCATTGAAAGTGAACATTTCACCCATTTCAAATTCTTTATCACAAGCAAGACAAGTAAATATTTTATTGTATGGATTATATGCATACCCAGTTTTAACTTCATCCAGAGATATTCGTAGCAGTTTATCTATCATATCATATACACCTTTCCAAAAATCGTTTATTGTTTTAATAAACATTATACAATAACGTTATAGAATTATCAATTAAAAAATAGTGAAATTAATTTATCACTTGAATAAAAGAACAATCGAGTTTGTCTGCTACATAATATTGATTCCACAATTATTTGCATCAAAAAAGTATGTATTGCACGCAACACATACATATTGCATCAGCCTGACAAGTATCCTGGATTCCCGCAAACGCGTAACGAGGGTTGACACAAAAATGCTCTCCAGGCACTGAAAGTGCTATGTTTCGTCAACTTTCTTATTGCCATTTACATCGTCATGTGATATAATATACACATGA
>JAAYKT010000317.1 GCA_012522255.1 Clostridiales bacterium | reverse complement strand
TGATACTTGCTTTCCTTTTCATTTTCGTAGATTTTTGAAATAAATAGTCCTCCAAATACAACCGCTATTACAACCATTGCGCCTATAACTATACCTATTTTATTCATCTTTTTAGGAGATGTTTTTGCCTTTTGTTCTGCCCGTTCCTGTTGTACCGGTGTTTCAAATATACTATGCGTTTTTTGGTCAAATACACTTACAGTACCATCATGAAGACTTGTCTCATGGGCACCAAATACACTTTCGGTTTTGTTAACAGTTCCATGATTGACCAAACCCTCTGCTTTTTCAGGCTCTTGAATTTTTGAGCCAATGAGTAAGTCTGTCTTATCTGCCTTTTGTATTACCAGATCGTCTTTTCCGGTTTCAACATAATCTATTGATTTAATCGGTGTGTCGTCGCCCTTGGGATAGATTATTTTTGCTTCTTCTTTGTTATAAAGGATGGCCTCTAATTCCTCTCGCATTTCCATGGGAGCGAAATACCTGTCTTTTGGATGATAGGCACAGGCTTTAAGTACGATCTCAGCTAATCTTCCGTCTGCATTAGCAGGACCAGGCAAAACAGCACCGCTGATGCGCTTCTTTATGGCAGCTTCCCGGTCTTTATGGGTGATGGGTGCAGGATGAGCGGGAAGAAAGGGCGTTCTGTTTTCGTTCAGCAAACGGTACATAACAATTCCCAGTGAATAAATATCTACATTTGAGCCGTATTCTTCATCCCGATAGATTTCAGGCGCCATATATACATAGGTACCCTTTTTTGATAATGCACCAGTTGTTTTCTCTAAAGTTCTGGCAATCCCAAAATCACCTAATTTGTAGTCTCCGTTATCAGATATAAAAATGTTTTCCGGTTTAATATCCCTGTGTACAATATTATATTTCTGGCAGAGTTCCAGAGCCTTGCACAGATCGATACCAAGCTTTATCACATCCTTGCGGGAAAGCTTCTCCTTATGGATATGGTCAATAAGGGGTGTAAGCAGTTCCATGCGAATTAATATGTCCCACCCTATGCCTTCTGTGTGCTCTACCACAAGGTGGTCTTCATAACTAACAATATTGCTGTTGCCCTTTAATTTGGACATAAGCACAAACTCGCTGACGATATCTTCAACTAACTGCCTGAAATAAGCGGTCGCGCTTGCCTCATCCATGCCATCTGCCATAACGCTTTTAATTTCGCTCTGATTCTGGGGTATTGTAATAGCCTTCAGCGCAGCTTTATATGTTACGCCAAAATCCTGGCGCTGAATTTCAAAGACCTTGCCAAAGCTGCCTTCGCCAAGGAGACTTTTGATATACCATGAATTAAAAATCGGTTCATGTTTTTTGTAGTAGTCTGAATTCATCATAAACACCTTCTGGCAGTATATTTAATGCCTGGTTATCAATTTAATAAATTTTCCCAATCCTTGCTGCATGTCCACTTTAAGCACGACAACTGTTACATTGTCTTTTCCTCCGTTTTCCAGGGCTTTTGATATAAGCATTTCTGTCAGGGATTCTGACCCTTCCTTTTTGTCGGATAAAATATCAGCAATGTCATCATCACTCACCATATCCGTCAGACCGTCGCTGCAAAGCAAAAATACATCATCTTGTTCCAGGTCTATTTCTTGCGACACATGGGGTTCGAGAATCAACTCATCTGGAAATATCCCTAAATGCTGTGTAAGCTTATGCCTGTCTTTGTGATTTGCTGCAGCGTCCTTTTTTATCAATCCCATGTTAACAAGTCTCTGTACCTGAGTATGATCTTCTGATAGTTGCATCAATTCATTATTTCTAAACAAATACACTCTGCTGTCACCAATGTTATAGGCAATTGCTTTTCCTGCGGTTATAAACAGCAGCGCAAGTGTGGTGCCAATTCTTACACCGTCATTATTTATAATCTCATTACATATAAGTTTATTTGCTTCTTGTATATAATCCATTATTGTGAATTTGATGTCTGTTTCCTGATAATGTGCGAGTGTTTTTGCAGCAATCATTGATGCCACTTCGCCTAATTCTTCTCCGCCCATTCCATCGCACACTGCGTATAAGTATTGTTTTCTTCTGTTGTTATCTTCATAGTGCTCAGACAGAGTGGATGTGCTTTTTTTGAAATATTCATTTATGTAAAAATTATCTTCGTTGTTATCCCTAACCTTACCTACACTTGTTACCGCCACACAGTTAATTTTGATCATATAATCACCACTTAACATAAAACGCTGCCTGTAGAAAATCTGCTACAGACAGCATTTTTTAAAATTAACTAAAACTCTGCATTGTTCCTTTGAGAGTTTGGTCAGTATTTTGAATCTCTCTTGCAGCAGTATCCATGAGTTTTGCATAGCCTTCCAGCATCTCCGAAAAATTCTTAAACTGGGACTGCATACTGTCAAACTTGGCAACAAAAGCATTTTGAGCTTCACCCTTCCATTGTTCATTCAGGGCATGAACCAGATTATTGAGCTTCTGCATGGTTTCATCATGATTTGATTTTAAGCTTCTTACCTCGGTTGCTTTGCTCTGCAGCAATTCCGGTGTTACTTGAATAATTGCCATTTTTTATTTCCCCCTTATGTATTTTTATTTATTTTTACGGTCTAGCCGTATAAAACCTGATACTAACCTATGTTTTGGATGATGCTTTTTAGATTTTGATCTGTGGCCTGCAATTCGTTTGCCGCTTTGTCCATTAATTTTGCATATGATTCCAAAACCTGGGATAATTGACGGTAAGCAAGACCCATTGACTGAAATTTTGCCACAAAGGCATCCTGGGCTTCACCTTTCCATGAATCACTGAGAGATAACACTAAATCTCTAATTCTTTTCATAGTCTGTTCCTGATCCGTTTTATATTTACGTACTGTGCTTGCTTGTGATTTCAAGGCTTCTGGAGTAACTTGAATAATAGCCATAAACAGCACCTCCGGGTTATTATATTTCCTTATAATGTTGTGACAACCTGTCAATAAAGTCTTTTCTCTCATCATCCTCATATCCAGTATAAAAAACTGTACTTATATCACTATGGTTGAAAAGAAATTGATATTCCCCGCCCATATATCCTTCCGGGTACATTACTCCTATGTAGTCATATTCTTCTTCTTTTCCGTCCAAACTTGTTTGCTTAACTCCAAAAATCATAAGTCGCTTTTCTGCATTCTTTAACAATACAACCGTCCCAATTGGCAATAATTCTTGAATTTCCATTCATCTCACCCTTTCTATAATTATTATTTAAAATCCAAAACTGAATTTCCATTTTGGCGTTATGGACTTGCCAAATGAAGAAATGCAGTCACCTACTGTTCCTGCAGCTTTGGCAACTCCTTTCCCGATGGCCGTTGCACCATCTATAATGCCATCTGAAACAACTTCAGTAAATCCTGAATCACTACCCGTAGCCCATGTCGTAACTGCATCTAACCCCATTTTTACTCCGATCACACCTGCTGCAACAACTACTCCGGGAGCTGCCACAGTGCATCCTAACCCGACTGCAGCAGCACCTACTGCTGCAGCTATGGCTGAAGTAACAACAATATCTACAGCCGTGTCTACACCAGTTTCTACTATTGTTTCTGCAACAGCTCTTTCTGCTGTTATTTTTCCGCTGTCATATTCTTGCTTGTTACTAATACTATTAAATATTCCAGAAATAGCGAAACTTGACCAAGCAACTTTTGATATTTCTTTTCTACCTGCTTTTTGAAAATTGTTATAAAATCTTGTTTTAAAACTCTTAGCGTGACTTGCCTTTCCTGTAACTTTTGTAAAGTAATCTGTAAGTCCAAAGATTCTATTTTTCCAGCTTGTTTTTATAGTATCCGGGTGTAATATTCTTTTTACCATACCCATATTCTTTATATCTTTACTAAGATTTCTAATAGATTTCCACCCTGCATACGCTGTTTTTGCAAGCTTTACTTTATCTCCTTTTATTACACCACCTATAATTCCATCACCCAAAGCAATCAAAGCCCCTGCATACCCTGCCTTTTTTAATGTCTCCCACACCCATTTTCCGGTAGATTCAATAGTTTCCTTTCCGAATAGGGTTTCAATAATTGAGAGCTTTCGCAATTTTTCATCCGTACTGTAACTGATTTTTGATATAGGTGTTTTTATAGAAGATAAAACAGCTGAAATACTATTCATTTTATAAATAATGCTTTTTGCATCTTGCATGAGTTTTGTATCTTTGTTGCGAAAGTTGTCGTTGGTTGTTCCTAATACTTTTTCATAGGCATCCATTAGTTCTGACTGCCTTTGCAGTCTTTTTTGAACTTTATTCAGCCTCGTATTTATACTTGCTTTTGATGACACTTCCCAGTCAAGTCTGTTTATTACAGTGCCCACAGATTCCTTACATTCATTTGTCTTGTTTTCTATGTTACGTGTTTTGGCTGAAAGATCATTGAGCCTATTAGGGTCAATTTTTATTCTGAGCATACTATTCCCCCCTTCTTATGGGTTTTTCGCAGCTTTCGCAGCCCGTAAATCAGCTTCTCGAATTTCCTTCGCCACTTTTATAATCGAATTACTTATTTCCGTTAATTCCATCTTAATTGACTGCATCTCTTTGCACCATTTTTCATTAGCTGCCAAAAACTCATTTGCTGCCGCCCCTTCCCAATATGTATGTATATCAGCAATTGCACGCTGAGTTTGACTGATTATATAATCACATTCATTTGCAGCAGTCTTTAATCTGTTTGCTTCGGCACAGGCCTTATTATAGTCAATACTTATGGACGACATTTTTTCACCTCACAATTAATATTTTTCCATCCCAAACAGCTTCAGACTCTAGTGTTGAGCTATCCGGAAGTATTACACCGTCACAGATCAATGATAGTTTTTCTAAACGCCTGAATTTGCCTGGTTCTATTTCTTTCAGTGTTTCAAGCAATTTTGGAGCAAGTTCCTTCACAGGAATATTGGCAGGCAACTCCATATCAACGACAAAAGCTTGATTTTCTGCATTAACAGTTACAATAACATTATCTATCATTTGAAATCACCGCCGTCATCTGTTATTCCCATCAAAGTCAATGCATGAATTAATTTGTTTTTAAATGTGTCATAATCTATTGTGTGAAATGCAACCGCCTCTTTGCCTCCGGTGTCAACAGGTATGACTTCCAATGAACCGCTTTTTGAATTAATTACCATAATACTCATCACATCATTTTCTTCACTGTTAAAGTCAACCATAATGACAGAGCAATAATTTGATGTTCCGCTTAATCCGCTGTAGATAATCTGTGCTTGAATGTTGTTACAACCTGTCTTATACAACTCTTCCATGGCTGTTTTTGTAGCAAATTCATCTTCTGTTGACCCCTTTACCTGTTTCAAAAGGCTTGGCGGTATTACAACCTTGTTCCCTACATCTTTCTCCTCCTGAGTGATCCAATTAATATATTTTAAAATGTATGGATTGATATCCGCAGGGTTAAGGGTGGTCAATTCAAATTTGTCGGATATGGCTTTAACTTCTATTACCCTGTTATCGTATAAGTAAAATAAAAGCTTGTTTGTGCTTGTTGCACTAATCTTGTCAACAGATAAATATTTTTCACATAAGGCGCATACTTGAATCACTTGCATCACCTCAGCATTAGGAAAAAAGTTGCCATCGAAATCAGCCCGCGCATAATCTTTACTTTCAAGTTGTGATTGAATTTTTAAAATCTCCTGCTTAATTTCCAATTCATCCATGCCATAGAAACCATCCGGAATCCCTATTAATTCTGTCGCTCCTGCAAGTGCAGACAGATACATTATTTCACGGGCGTTCAATTCAACTTTGCTCAAAATGATCTCCCCTTTGATTTATAATTCATACATTGCTTTAAATCTCAATGCTTTTTCCCTATGAATTACATATCCTTCATATTCATCAAGCAAAACTTCCTGCTCACTGTATGGAATATTTGCTTTGAACACGTTATGATCCCTAAAGCTCCCACCCAATAGAATATTTGTTTGACTATTTACAAGCCCCATTGTAAATGGTTCCCCCTGATTATACAGTTTTGCCACATCGTCACTATTGCCTGCGACAAGCAAATTAACATTGAGGCCTTTTCCTAATCTTATGATTGCTTCCATTCTCTTGGCAGTTTCATCCTTAATTAGTGCAAAGCATTGTTTAAGGTCATCTATCAAAATTAAGAAGGGAGTAAACTGAATACTGTTATCTTTGTAATATTCATCTTTTCGCTGCTGCAGTATCGGAACCATATCTGATATAAATTGATCAAACTCTGCCACATCGGTTATGTATTGATCACATATTCCTTCTATGCTTTTTAATGCGGTTCCCGTATCAAATACTATCGTATTAGCCTTCATCTGTTTGGTGATGACCTTCAGCAGATTGGATTTTCCGCTCATAGGTTTTCCGGATATAATAATATGGTGCTGCCCGGTAAAACTGATTCCAATCGGTTCCACGTCCTTGGATGTAAGCCCGACAGCAATATCATCTGTTTCAACTGTACCAAAGTTAATAATTGCAGGCATAATAGGTATGGGCTTGGCTTTTTTCCCTCCCCATTTTTTATCCATTAGGATTGCTGTTTCTTTTATTTTGCTTACACGCTCACTTTCGTTTTTACCTTCCATAGGAAGTGCTGTCTGGAATTCAAGAGGCGGATTACCCTTTGCAAGTCCTCGACCCGCAGTCTTTTCCGGTTC
>JAAYKT010000316.1 GCA_012522255.1 Clostridiales bacterium | reverse complement strand
GTATAGGTGGATGAGTAAACTTATGATAAGCAGTATATGGAGGTGATATAATGTATGATTTGTGTATAAAAAACGGAGATATTGCAAATCCGGATGAAATATTTAAAGGCAACATATATATATCGGGTGATAAAGTAGCAAAGATAACACCCTGCGAAATCCTATTGCCTTCCAAAACTACTATAGATGCATCAGGGAATTATGTTATGCCCGGTTTTATAGATCCCCATGCACATCTTAATGACCCAGGCTTAACAGAAAGCGAGGATTTCTATACAGGCACTTGCTCGGCGGCAGCCGGTGGTATAACTACGGTTATAGAGCATCCCCTTACTTTTCCCCTTCCTTCAACAGCATCTAATCTATTAAACAAAATAGATACAGTAAGCCCTAAAGCAATTGTGGATTTTTGTCTCATGGGGGCATGCACACCGGATAATTACGATGAAATTGGAAAAATGATAGGTATCGGTGCTATAGCATTTAAAGCCTTTATGCCTTATTCTGTGGAAATACCTCAAGTTAATGATGGGCAATTGCTGGACCATATTGAGAGTTTATCAGGCAAAGGCATTGTGCTGACTATTCACTGTGAAAATGATGATATAGTCAATTGGTACACCGAGAAAATGATTAGAGAAAATAGAATATTGCCCATAAACTACCCCCATGGCAGACCGGAAATAGCGGAAGTAGAGGCTATTAATCGGGCTGCCATTTTTGCAATGGAAACCGGCGGTAAAATCAATATAGCCCATTGCAGCACTGCGAGGGGGGTAGAGATTGTTACTTATTATAAAAAACAAGGGGTGGACATAAGTGTAGAAACATGTCCCCATTATCTCACATTAAACATCAATGATTTAGAAAAGCTCGGTGTATTTGGAGTATGCAATCCGCCGCTTAGGAGCGAGAATATAGTAGATCAGATGTGGAATCATGTGCTAAGTGGTAATATTGATTTCATAGGTTCAGATCATGCCACATATACATTTGAAGAAAAAGATGCCGGGTCTGACAATATTTTTAAAACACCGGCCGGACTTACAGGTATACAGACTTGTTTTCCTCTTATATTTGACGAAGGAGTAAATAAAAGAAAGCTGGATATAAAAGATTTTGTAAAGTTAAGCAGTACAAAAGCAGCAAAAAGATATAATATTTTTCCCGGAAAAGGGCTTATAGAGGTGGGATCTGATGCGGATATGGTAATCTTTGATAGCAAGAAAAAATGGACTGTGAAAGAAAATTTATTATTTTACAAGCAAAAATGGACCCCTTATATGGACAGAGAGATTACCGGATGGGTAGATAAAACCATAGTACGGGGAAATATTGTATACGATAATGGACACATAGTGGGAGAGCAGGGTTATGGTAAATTCATAAAGCCTATATTAAAGAAAGATATGTAATATAAATAAAATTATGGAGAATGCAATGAAAATTTTAATTATAAATCCCAATTCATCAAAGATTGTAACTAATTCCATAAACAATGAAGCCAACATTTATAGGGCGGAAGAGTTGGAAATCAAGGTAATCAGTGATGAAATGGGACCATTAGCGGTGGAGACCGGCTACGATGAGATAGTAGCCGCAGATTTTGTAGTGAATAAGCTGAAAAATGATGGACATGAATATGATGCAGCTATTATAGGTTGTTTTTCGGATC
>JAAYKT010000315.1 GCA_012522255.1 Clostridiales bacterium | reverse complement strand
CATACAACATATATTTCATGTCCCTGGTTTTTTATCTTTCTTAAAAGATCTTTATATAGATCATGTTCATCAGTATTTTCCATATCAATCAAAGTAAGAAATATAATTTTCATTACATAATCACCGCATTTTTTACTGGGTTTCCAACAACTACTTCTCCAGGTTCAACATCATCAACAACAACATCACTAAAACCAACCATAGAATTTTGCCCTATTGTTACCTGCACTTTTAAACTTCCCTTAAAATGCGGGCCGGAGAACCGGCTACCACTTTATTTGGCGGCAATGATTTTATAACCACTGAACCCAAACCTACATAGCATCCTTCCCCAATTTCAATGCCATTCATAATAGAACAGTTTGGTCCAAGCCAACTCCCTTTTCCAATTAGGACACTGCCACTTATTTCAGCGCAAGCGGTAATTTGACAATTATCTTCTAAAACAACATTATGACCTATATGTACATGATCATCTGTTTTTACATTATTTCCTATAATAGTTGCATCCAAGGCCGCCCTTGCAATAGTATTTAATGCTCCTATCTCAACATTATTACCTATGATAACTTTACCTATATGTGGAAACGGCATTGGTACCCCCTCATTGTTACGTTCAAAGCCATATCCTTTTTCACCGATTACTGAATTTGATTTGATTAAACAATCACTGCCAATTTTAGTCCCTTCATTTATTACAACATGGTGACATATTTCTGTTCTATCACCAATAGATACATTATCCCCTATAACACAATATTCACCTACCACAACATCTTTGCCAAATTGTATGTTTTCTCCAAGTCTAGCGGATTCGGCAACCCCTTTCGAAGTCTTGCGGATAATAAAAAATTCTTGTATCGCTCTAGAAAAATCCAGACGCGGATTATCACTAATAATATAAGAACATTTTAATTTCCCCACATATTCTTGGAGTACTATCGCTAGACAATCTGTTAGATTTTTCGCTAAACCTAAATATTCTTCATTATAATAAGCCAAAAAAAACAGACAATTCTCGCTTACACGATTGATAGAGCACGGTTTTTCAATTTGGATATCTGGTCCATACAACTCTTTTCTTAAAAAAGCAGCTATTTCTAATGCATTTGAGTTCATAGAATCACACCTTTATTATTACTTGTTTAGCAAATTACCGAAATTATAAGCAGCCCCTACTTTAATCTTTACGCATTAAATTTCTAAAGTTCATTACCCTTAAAAGGAAGAGATGTAGCAACACCATCTTGGTTTACACCTCTTCGATTGAGTACAGTATAAATAGCCAAAAAGAAAATTTTACAATCCAACCAAAAGGTTAAATTCTTAACATATTCGATATCATGATTAAATTTATCATCCCAAGTTTGATCATTTCTCCCTCTAACACTAGCCAAGCCAACCAAACCAGGACGTACAGTATGTCTCAATCTCTGTTCGTCACTATAAAGTGTTAAATAACTAACCAGAAGCGGTCTGGGACCAATTATTGACATATTCCCTTTTATAATATTGAACAGCTGTGGTAATTCATCTAGTGAAAACGAACGCATGATTATTCCAAATCTGGTCAATCTTTTTTCGTCTGGCAGCAACTTTCCTGATTCATCTGTTTCGTTGGTCATGGTTCTAAATTTGTAAAATGTAAATACCTTTTCATTTAAGCCAGGCCTTACTTGTTTGAACAACACAGGACTTCCAAGTTTGCTTCTTACCAATATTGCCAAAAGAAGTAAAACTGGACTTAAAACTATCAACGCTAACAAGGAAAGCGTAAAATCAATAAATCTTTTTACAAATCGTATATATATTCCTGAACTCAATTTGCACCACCATCATTTAGCACTATTGGATTTCTCTAATCAACATAAAAGCCTCAGCTGCATTAACATTTATTGTAGACCCTCTGTATCCGGCTAATGCCTCAATTGCCACTAAAGAGCGAGGATTCGGAAAATCCGCTAGCTGCGATTCATAAATTTTCATTGCTTCAAGTTTACTATCCAAAAATTCGCTTATATCATTAAACACGTTCGGTATAAAAGCGTTTGCAGCGTGTGGTATGTTCCAT
>JAAYKT010000314.1 GCA_012522255.1 Clostridiales bacterium | reverse complement strand
TAGATTTTTCTGACCGTTCCCTTTATATCAAATAATTCTAAGTCTTTGTTTTCTATTACCACTTCGGAACCTATCTCTATGTCTTTTATATCATCAATTAAAATATCACATTCTAAATACATTTCTGTCATATTGCCGATTTGAAAAATCCTTTTTCCCGGTTGGATGATACCACCGGCTTCAACATCTTTTTCGGTGATTATGCCTTCAGAGGGCGCCCTGATGATTAGTTCTTTACGCTTGCTATGAAGTAAATCTATTTGGTTTTGGATATCCTCAATTTCAATATTAAATAATTTTATTTTTTCCTGGGATATATCTTGCAATGCTAAATCAATAGTGTTTTTAATAATGTCATAATTGGCTTCTGCGGTTTTTAATGCTGTCATAGAACTTTCGTAAGCAGATTTGCTTATACCACCGGCATCATAAAGAATTTCATTTTTTTCCGCCAAGCGTTTTGCATCATCCAAGGCCACTTTTGTAGATCTCTCTTCTGCTTCTAATTTACGCAACTCAGACTCGCTTTAATCGTTTATTGCTTCATCTATTCTGGTCAAAGCAGCGACTTTTTGTAACTCCAGCCTTTTCAGGCCCGCTGTTAAATCCTTTTCATCAAGCCTGACCAAAGTATCGCCTTTATTTACGCCATCGCCTATTTCCGCCATTACTGATATTACTTTACCTCCCGAGGATGCATATACCTCAGTTTCCATTTCTAAACGGACAATGGCATTCTCCTCAATATATTCTGTAATATTACCTCTTTCCGTTAATACGAAATCAACGCTGACAGTTTTGTCTTTTAACTTTACTAAACAGAAAACTAATGAAAAAGCTAATATAACAAAAATACCGGAATAGATAAACCTCTTTTTATTTATTTTCACATCAATACCCCCTATGAAATGCGACTTTTTAATGCATCTATAAAATTAAGATCCCTGACTTTTTTCCATGTGGCAATTTGTGCAATTACAGCGAAAAGGATTGTTGCGGCACCTGCAAATAAAAAATTTTTATATGTCAATATTATAGGAAATGTTATAATATCTGAGCTAAAAGTCTCAGCCATACTGATAATCATACCTATACCGAAAGGTATCCCCAATATAATCGCCATTATTGCCATTATTATATTTTCTTTAGCCATCAGAATAAAAATATCTTTTTTATCGAAGCCCATGACTCTAAGGGATGCTAATTCCATTCTGCGCTCAGACAGACTGATAATGGTAGAATTATATATAAGTACAAAGCTGAGAATTCCTCCGAAAAGCATGTAGAGCCTTGTAACTATCACAATTATATCCAAATACTCCTCAAAAGACATTTTGATGTCTTCTATAGCTAAAACAGTTGAGATTCCTTCTGCATCTTTTAAATCTTCCTTTAAATTTTTATCAGAAAAGGCTGCAGCACCGGTTATCATTTTTCTTTCTGCCAGATTATTCTGCATGGCCTTTAGGTTCATATATGCATTTGCGCCTAAGTATTGCTTTATGACATTGTTGATTTCAACAACCATATCTTTTTTACCCGGCAAGTAGTTTTTTATGGTTATTTTATCCCCTTTTCCAACATCAAGGATTTTAGCTAATGACTCCGTTATAAAAATACCATTGCTGCTTAGTGTAACTTTATTATTATCTGTATCTCTAAATTCTAAAAAAAATGTATCAGTGGGGACTCCAATAATATTTGCTGGTTGTTCTTTTAATCCGTTTTTAAGATCAAAAGGGTATTCCAACCGCGGTTCCATATCGCGTGACTTTACCAAATGCTTTAAATCCCCAAGAGCCTTTTCACTCATGGGCTTTTTAAATTCTATAATATAATCCATCTTTTGATATTCATTGTATTGGATGGAAAACATTGCAGTAACAGCATCCAACATATATTGGGGCACTGTATTTATACCATAAGCCAAAGCCAATCCTAATACTAAAAGTGCAAAGCGTCTCTTGTTTCTAAAAATATTTTTTATAACTAACTTCCAGCTAAAAGTAAGGTTCTTCCAGACTAAGGCAACTCTTTCAAGAAAAATATGTTTTCCTGATTTGGGAGGTTCCGGAAGCATTGCATCCGCAGGGGCTATTTTTAATGCTTTCCTCCCCCCTATAAAACCGGAAACAACACAAAATATCACTGTGATAATAATTGAGTAGATTATATAAACAAATCTGATTTTTACCGGGATTAAGGGTATGTTGAAATAAAGAATAAAAACATCTGTTAACATTTTGGATAGAAGAAGTCCTAATATATTTCCAATTACTAAGCCTGACACGCCAATCATCACAGCGTATTTCAAATAATGAAAAAGCACCATTGAACTGCTGTAGCCGAGGGCTTTTAGCACTCCAATAGCCATTCTGTCGTTACTTATCATTCTTGATAATACTATTACTATAACCAATCCTGCCACTCCAAGGAACAAGATAGGCAAAACTTTAGATATCTTTTCAAAACCATTTAACTTCTCAGACAACATCCTGTTGCTGATTTGGTTCTCTCTTTTTGTTATTCCCTTAATCCTGTATTTGTCCAGAACCTTTTCTAAGTTCTTAATTACTTCTTCATCATCGGCTCCATCGTATAAAGTGATTAATGCTTCATTATAACAGCCCTTTTCACCATATATCCCCTGTGCGAATTCCTCATTTACAAAACCAACGCCAAACTTTCCGGAGGAAGGCATTAAAGACTGTTCGCTTTCCATTAGGTACACATATTCAGGGCTGTAAGCAATGTCCCGGACTTCCATTTGATATGTCCTGCCATTAATATATGGTGCAATGATGTCCCCAATGGCAAAGCTTCTATCCAAGGCAAATTGCTTTAGCAGTATGATGCCATCGTTTCTTAATGCTATTTTTTTACCGCCTGTCAGATATAGTTTATTAATACCTATGTTGTTCTCCGGAATTGAAATAAGACGTATTGTAACTTTTTCATCTTTACTTCCAGTTTCAAGTGGAACATCTATGCTGATTCTTAATTGTGCTTCCTTTATACCTTTGATGGATTTAATCTCTTCTAAACCCCTTTGGGTAATCTTAGCTAAATCTATTTGTATATGTGCGAAATTTGTTTCCTCATAAAAAATATCTATTGCATCATTTATGTTCTCTGTACTGATGGTAAAGCAAAGAAAAATGCTGAGGGCAACCGTGACTATGACAGTTACGGAAATAAATTGTCCCTTGGAATATTTTATAATACGAAATAGTCTTAAATTCAGCTTTTTCATTACCATTCAATCCTTTCGGGGGAAACGGGGTTAGGATTATCTTTAATTTCCGTAATTTTACCGCTTCTCATTTTTATTACCCTATCGCCCATTTCTCCGATGGCCATATTGTGACTGATAATAATAACGGTTTTATTAAACCTTCGATTAATTCTATGCAACAAGGACAGAATCATTAATCCGGTGCTATAATCCAAAGCCCCCGTCGGCTCGTCACAAAGAATTAAAAGCGGATTTTTCGCAACGGCCCTTGCTATGGCAACCCTTTGCTGTTCGCCGCCGCTTAACTGGGAAGGGAAGTGGTTTTTACGATCCCACAAGCCGACTTCTTTCATCACTTCATCAATATTCAACGGCTCTTTGCATAATTCCGTGGCTAATTCCACATTTTCCCGGGCTGTTAAATTTGCCATTAGATTATAAAATTGAAAAACAAAACCTACGTTGTTTCTACGGTAGGCTGTCAGTTTTTTATCATTAAATTTTGTGATTTCCTCATTTGCAACAGTGATTATCCCTTCGTCAGGCCCATCCATGCCGCCAATAACATTAAGCAGTGTGCTTTTTCCTGATCCGCTGGGACCTAAAATAACGGCAAACTCTCCCTCATAGATGTCCAAACTGACATCATCAAGGGCTTTAACCTGCACTTCTCCCATTTGATAGATCTTTTTAACATTTTTGATTTGAATTTGAACGGTTTTATTCATTTAGCCACCCCAAAACAGATAGGTATAATAGCAATTTGTTAATTCAATTTTAATATAATTACCTATTCTTTACAAGAAAGATTAATGAACAGTTTTTAAAACCTGTTGACATTAACGTTACGTAAAGGTGTATAGTAGTGTTATCGGGGGGTGAGGAGTTGGAATACACAATAAAAAAGTTGGCAAATATGGCAGGTATCAGTACCAGGACCTTGCGATACTATGATGAAATAGGAATCCTTAAGCCGGCAAGGATTAACACTTCCGGGTATCGTATTTATGCTCAAAAGGAGATTGACATCTTGCAGCAAGTCATGTTCTACAAAGAATTAGGCATGGAATTGGATGATATAAAAGAAATAATTAAATCCCCTGATTTTGACGGGCTCTCAGCCCTTGCAGAACATAAGAAAAAACTTATTGAAAAGAAAAAGCAATTGGATATATTAATAGCCAATGTTGATAAGACAATAGCTGTAAAAGAAGGGAGGATTAAAATGACGGATAAAGAAAAATTTGAAGGCTTCAAGCAAAACATGTTGGATGAAAACGAAAAGGAGTATGGCAAAGAAATCAGAGAAAAATATGGTGAGGATGCTGTAGAAGCATCTAATAAAATGGTACAGAATATGACAAAAGAACAATATGACAAGTGGCAGGAGCTATCTGTTTCGATAAGTGAAACTTTAAAAGAAGCCATAGACACAGGGGAGCCTGCAGGGGAACTTGCACAAAAAGTTGCGGATATGCACCGCCAATGGCTGGGCTATACCTGGAAAAACTACTCGAAAGAAGCTCACGCAGGACTTGCCCAGATGTATGTATATGATGAAAGATTCAAAGATTACTATGATAAACTAAAACCCGGCGCAGCAGAATTTTTAAGAGATGCAATTCTGTTTTATACTAAATAAGAAGAAGGAAGAAACATTCTTTTCTTTTTCATTCAATATGATATAATCAAAACAACAATTGCACCATGAATGCGAAGGGGAGAGAAAATGAGTAAGCAATTGCAGGCGGATTTAATGCTTCTTGGTATTACCATTGTTTGGGGAGCATCCTATATGCTTACAAAGATAGGCTTGGAAGGATTGGAGCCTTTGAATCTTACTGCCCTTCGTTTTATAATTGCCTTTGTTATTTCAGGGGCTATATTTTATAAGAAAATACTTGAATCAAATAAAAAAACTATAAAGTATGCATTTATTTTAGGAATATTATTATTTGGCATGTTCATTTCCATGGCATTTGGATTGGGATATACAACGGCATCAAATGCTGGGTTTCTTATTAGTCTTTCGGTTATTCTGATTCCCATCATATCTTTTTTCTTTTTAAAAAGAAAAATAGAAAGAAAAGTTATAATCGGAGTTATTCTTGCATTTATCGGTATAGCTTTGCTATCTTTGGATGCAGAGCTAAAGATGAATTTTGGCGATATGCTCTGTATTTTTTGCGCCTTACTTTGCTCAGTGCACGTTATCATCATTGAAATATTCACGAAGGAAGTGGATCCTGTTTCATTGGGTGTTTTGCAACTTGGGTTTGCAGGTATTTTCAGCCTTGTTTCTTCGTTATTATTGGAAAACTTTGGTCTACCTAAAACGGGTTTATCCTGGATTTCCGTTTTATTGCTTAGTGTGTTTTGTACAGCCATTGGCTATGTTGTTCAAACAATGGCCCAGCAGCACACCACTGCAACCCATACGGGGCTTATTTTATCATTGGAACCTGTCTTTTCCGCCGCATTCGCCTTCGTGTTTTTAAAGGAGATTTTGCCCCCAAGAGGATACCTGGGTGCATTTATTCTGCTGACAGGCGTAATAATAGCGGAGATTGATTTTAAAAAGATAAGTAAAAAAGATGAAATAGAAGATGTATCATTATAATGCAATAAAAAATGACAGGTGAAAAGCCGGAGGGACTTCGCATGTTTTATAAAAATAGTATTAAAATTTGCCTCGCACTGATCATAATATTTACCTTTTTAACAGCAAATATAGTTAGCCCTGTTTTTGGACAGCCCTTTGAAGAAATTCATGAAAGACTTACGGGTATTACCGCAGAGGAAAAAGAAGTTCTTTCAAAACTATTCCTCTTATCACAAGAAATAGAAGGTATGGAAAAAGAGGAAAAAAATCTAACTATGGATATTGATAGATTTAATCAAGAAATAGAAGATATAAAAATCGCTGTTTCAAAAAATGAAAAAGATTTTGAAAAGAACAAAGAGGGTCTGAAACAGGTACTGAAAAGTTATCAAAGAATGGGTCCCGGCTCTTATTTAGAGATTATTCTTAACTCAGACAGTTTGGCGGATCTTTTGATAAGGATAAACACCTTACAGGACATAACAAAGAACACAGGCCAATTATTAAACATAATCGAAAAAGGCAAGGAGAGTTTGTTGAAGACAAAGGCAGAGCTGGATGAAAAACTTGCAGGGTTAAGCGAAAAACAGGTTCAATTGGAAAGAGCCCTTTTGGACAGATCGCAGCTAAAAGAATATATGGAAACATATTTAATTTCCTTAAAAGATGAAAAAGGCTATTACGAAGAGCATTTAGCTATATTGGAAAAAGCCTGGGAAGAGGTTGGCATAACCGTATCAAATTCCATTGAAGAGTTAACACGTATAGTTTCCGAGGAAGACTTGCCTTTGGATGCTGTAAAACTTAGTTTTTCTTTTTTGAAAATAAAAGGCACTATCGAAGAAAAAGTATTTAATGATATTATCAAAGCTCACCCCAATCTTCCTAAGATGCAATTTAAGTTTACTCCGGGGGTAATGACATTGGAAATGCCGGATAATAACACTAATCTTAAGGGGAAGTTAATAATTCCTGATGGCAGCTCTCTAGAATTCATAGTAGAAGAGGGTGATTTTTACGGCATGCCTTTAGAAAGCAGGTCTATTTCTGAATTATTCAAAGGTAATAGGTTGGTTTTGAGTCTTAAACCCATACTCGAGGGTAATAAGTTGGATACGGTAGAAATAAAAGATGGGTATATAGAACTTACATCAACACTTAGTATTTTTGGGAGGATAGGTTTATGATTGAAGCAAAAGGACTTAACTTTGACTACGCCGATGGAACCACAGCTTTGCAGGATGTTAATCTTAAAATTAAAAACAATGAAATAGCATATATTATAGGTCCCAGTGGCTCCGGTAAAACTACTTTATTAAAACTGTTCTTAGGTATTGAGTATCCGACGAAAGGTACCTTGGAGGTGTTGAGCCAACCGATTATTAAAGGTCAAACGGTTGGTATTAGGAATATAAGAAAAATGATAGGACCCGTTTTCCAGGAGTTCAGGCTGATCGATGGAAGAACTGCTATGGAGAACACCATGCTGGGTATGAGGTTTCTGGACTTTTCTCCAAAACAACTAAAAGATAATTCCAATAAGGCATTGGAGGTTGTAGGACTGGCGGATAAGAAATATTCCCTGGTAGAAAACCTTTCCTTCGGTGAGCGGCAAAGGGTTGCAATTGCTAGGGCAGTAGCAAGAAAACCTGCTTTGATATTAGCCGATGAGCCTACGGGAAATTTAGACAAGGATAATGCATTAAACATACTTAAGCTTTTGGCTTCTTTTAAAAGTGAAAACACTTCTGTTATCATCACTACTCATGCAACCCACCTTATAAACGGGGAAAAAGGATCCGTTATTATCCGTATGGATAAGGGATATGTCAGTGAAGAAAGGATAGGATAGAAAGCTGTGAAGAAGTATTTTTATAACTCGGGGTATTTTTTAAAGGAAGTAAAAAAGATAATCGGCATTAACCTGTTATCCAATATAGCAACCTTCTTCAGTATAGCTCTTATACTTTTTATCCTTACCATGGTTATATCCGGCTGGTGGATAAGCGGCGATGTTATAAAAGCCATACAAGGGGAAGCGGAAATAAGCGTTTATTATAACGAAGGTTCTGATACAGAAATATTGATAAAGAGTATAAAGTCAGTTGACGGGGTTTATGAGGCTTTGTTGGTAAATGAAAGTGAAGCCTATGAAAGAATGGAAGGAATATTGGGTAAAGAGGCCAAAGTGCTTGAATATTTTGATGATAACCCTTTCAGTTCTTTTATTGAGGTAAAGATTGACTTAAACAAAATAAACTCTGTTTTGAGTGAGTTGAAACTAACAGATGGGATAGAGCATATAAGAGATAATCAGGATGTTTTAACAAGGCTAAGAAATATATCTGAAATATTTAACTTTTTAGGGTCCTTGGTTATATCGGCAGCAGGCATAACTACACTGGTTATTGTTTTTCATATTATAAAGTTAGGCATTTACAGTAATAAGGAGCAGATAAATACTTTAAGACTTCTTGGTGCCACGGAGGGTTTTATAGGATTTCCTTTTATCCTTGAAGGATTGTTTATAACACTGGTGGGAGGGCTTATTGCCATATCCTTGGCCGGGTTTATACTGAGGCATATTTATGCCCAAATAGCCGGGCCCCTTCCTTTTATACCTCTTCCGGCTTTAACGGGACTTTTGGGCAAATTAAGAATACTGATTATGACAGTTTCAGGAGTGTTGGGACTTATGGGCAGCCTTTCCGGTTTGTTCTCTACAAGAAGAGGTTAGACAAGAAAGACACAAAAGGTGGTTGTATTGAAAAAAGCTGAAGATTATGGAAGCAATATGTCTAAACAAAAAGTTGTTTATGGGTATAACGGCATGGTGGCTACAACCCAACCGTCAGCGGCGCAAGCGGGGCTGGATATACTCAAAAAAGGCGGCAATGCCATTGATGCGGCAGTTGCCACAGCAGCATGTTTAACCGTTGTGGAACCTACCTCCTGTGGCATAGGGGGCGATGCCTTTGCTATTATATGGCATGACGGAAAAATGCATGGCCTCAACTCAAGCGGTTTCGCACCTTACGGAATATCTATAGAAAAACTGAAAGAAAAAGGCTACACAAAGATACCCGAATACGGTTGGTGTTCCGTGACAGTCCCCGGCGTGCCGGCAGCCTGGCGTGAACTATCAGATAAGTTTGGCAGGCTCGGTATGGCAGAAACATTAAACCCTGCAATCAAATATGCGGAAGGTGGATACCCCGTATCACCCACAGTTGCTTATTCGTGGGGGAAGGCTTTTGAAATTTATAAAGAAGCTCTGAAAGGCAAAGAGTTTAAATTTTGGTTTGATACCTTTGCCCCAAAAGGCAGGGCACCATTGGCTGGTGAAGTATGGGGCTCCAGTGATTTAGCGAATTCACTAAAGAAAATTGCCCAAACAGACAGCACATCCTTTTACACGGGGGAATTAGCTGAAAAGATTGATAAGTTTTCAAGGGACTATAATGGTTTTATAAGAAAGGAAGACTTGGAAGCTTTCAAGCCCATATGGGTGGATCCTATTTCAATTAATTATAAAGGCTATGATGTATGGGAGTTGCCACCGAACGGGCAAGGCCTGGTGACATTAATCGCTTTAAATATATTAAAAGGCTTTGACTATAAAAAAGATGATGCAGAAACCATCCATAGACAAATAGAAGCCATAAAACTATCCTTTGCTGATGGGAAAGAATATATTACGGATGCGGACAGAATGAGACTCAACCCGGAGGTTTTTCTTACAGATGAGTATGGTAAGAGAAAACGTAATCTGATAGGAGAAAATGCTAAAGTTCCAATGCCGGGTAAAGCAAAAAGTGGCGGTACGGTATATTTGGCTACAGCGGATTCCGGGGGCAATATGGTTTCCTATATACAAAGCAATTATAGAAACTCCGGTTCCGGGTTGGTGGTGCCAAATACGGGGATTGCGCTGCAAAGCAGAGGAGTAGACTTTTCTTTGAACCCGGAGGATGCTAATTGCCTTGAACCGGGGAAAAGAAGCTACCATACGATTATCCCAGGATTCATCACAAAGAATGGTGAAGCGATGGGACCCTTTGGGGTGACAGGCGCATACATGCAACCCCAAGGCCATGTGCAGGTACTGACAAATATGCTTGAACTGGGGTTAAATCCTCAGGAAGCATTGGATGCACATAGGTGGCAGTGGACTGTAGGTAACACAGTGCTGGTTGAGCCTGATTTTCCAATGGATATTGCAAAGGGATTGGCCGAAATGGGACATAACATAATAACAGAACAAGACATCAGCACCTTTGGAAGAGGCCAGATCATTATAAGAAATAAATCCGGAGTGCTGGCAGGAGGTACCGAATGCAGAGCAGATGGTTCTGTTGCGGTATGGTAAAATAATGCATTATGTTATAGGGTTTCCCAAAAGTCCGCTAAGACTTTAGTCAGTATCCCTTCATGAACTTTTTTATGAGGTAACCATTCTGCGGGGAAAAGTTTTTGATAATTATAATGGGAAAACCTTTCATCCAGAAGAAGTATAATACCCCTATCAGTTTCGGATCGGATAAGCCTTCCAGCTGCTTGCATAACCTTATTCATACCGGGGTACATATAGGAATACTGAAAGCCCCTGTTATTCTTTTTATCATAATATTCTCTTATGATGTCTCTTTCAAAACAAATCTGAGGCAGACCCACACCAACAATTATCACACCGATGAGCCTGTCATCTGTTAGGTCTATACCTTCAGAATACACTCCGCCTAACACACAAAACCCTATATTGTGATTCTTGGGGTCGGGCTCGAAGAAATCAATAAATTCGCTTTTTTCCGATTCTGTCATTTTAGGGGATTGGACATTTACATTATAATCAGGGTATTCCTCAATAAATCTGCTATAAACCTCGTTCATATACTTATATGAGGGAAAATAAACGATATAGTTTCCCGATTTTTGCAATACCGTACTATTAATGTAATCAGCAATCTGGTCGTAACTGCTATCTCTTTTACTGTAACGAGTTTGCACATTATCAGCTACTAAAATGCTCCTGTTGTCCTTGTTAAACGGGGAGTTAAGGCATAAAAACTTACTGTTTTCATCCCCGCCCAATATCTCAAGAAAATAATCCTTAGGAAGAAGTGTAGCAGAAAAGAAAACTCCCATTTTTCCTTTCTTTAAAACCTGACTCAACAATAAGGAAGGATCGAGGCAGAATAGCTTTACCTTGACATTACTACCATACTTCTCAATGTAGGTGGTATAACGGTCATCATATAGTTCAGAAATTTTTAAAAAGTTCAATACGTTAAAATAGGCATCTAACAACTCATCTTCCGTGTTTTGATTATCCTTCATGGATAAATGTTTTTCCGCCTTAGTGGTGAATGACATCAGCAGATGGTATAAATCTTTTTCTTCCTCATGACCGGAGCAATTTTTGCTATCCCCAAGTCTTTTTCTTATATCAATAAAATATTTATTGATACTGTCACATGAGGCATATAGCTCTTTGTTTTTACCTTTCATTTGCCTTTTTAATTCTTAAAAATCTTTCTTTATAAGCTCGGCGGAAAACATATCTCTGCCCCTATCAGCAAGATTATGAGCCTCATCAATGAGAAAAACAAAATCTGTCTTTCTATCAGCAAAAAATCTTTTGAGACTTGCGTTAGGATCAAAAAGATAATTATAATCACATATGATACAATCAGCCCACAGAGCTAAATCCAAAGAATACTCAAAGGGGCAAACCTTGTGCTTTTCTGCATAAGATCTGATTTTATCTCTATCAACATAGGTTTCATTTTGCAGCATATCCATAATAGCTTCATTGACTCTGTCGTAATGTCCTTTGGCATATTTGCAATGTTTAGGCGTGCAATTCCTTTCTTCCATAAAACAGATTTTGTCCTTTGCCGTATTAGTTACGGAAATAAACTTTAAACCTTTATCTCTCATAATTTGCAGAGTTTCTTCCGCAATTCTTTGGGTTGTGGTCTTGCCTGTCAGATAGAATATTTTTGAAGTCTTGCCTTCCCCCATTGCCTTTACAGCAGGAAAGACAGCAGACACTGTTTTACCTATTCCCGTTGGAGCCTGGACAAATAAAGTATTTTCGTCTCTTATGGATCGGTATACCGT